>JAGACT010000219.1 GCA_017613995.1 Eubacteriaceae bacterium | reverse complement strand
TACGGGCATTCCGCTCCCGCTTACTGCGTTGAAGCGGGAGTCTCCTGTCCTGCGGCTCCGATGAAACAGGAAAAAGGCATGGCCCGGGGCCATGCCTTTTAAGTATGTCTATCCTCTTATTTTTTTATTTATCATCCTGATGCACTCCGCGTCGGAGCCGCAGCAGCCTCCCAGGACCCTGATGCCCCGGCGGTAGAGTTCCGCTATGCCGTCGGAGAACTCCTCTGCGCTCATGTCGTAGGATGTGCCGCTTTGTGTTTTCACGGGCTGTCCCCGGTTGGGCTTGGCGTATACCGCCTTATCGCAGTTCTCCCTGAGCTTCAATGCCAGGGGAAGCATCCCCGCGGGATCCAGGGTGCAGTTTATGCCCGCGCAGAGGATATCGGAAGCGTTGACTATGTCGATGTAGTCCTCCAGGGCGTCCCCGTACCATGTGCGGCCGTTTTCCCGGAGGCTTATCGAGGAGAACAGGGGCAGGGACGAGCATGCCTTCGCGGCCCTGATGCAGGCGCGAAGGTCGCTGAGGCTCGTCAGGGTCTCCACCACTATCAGGTCCGTGGAATCCTTCGCCGTATCGATCATCAGAGCGTAGTGATCGTAGGCTTCGTCCTCCTCCAGTCCGGTGGGGGACAGATCCAGGGCCACGAACTTTTCCTCCAAGCCTTCGCAGGCGTCGTAGGCGTTCTTCACGGCGGCGGATACAAGATCCCCCAGCTCCACTCCGTAGCGCTCCGCGGTCTGCTTTTTCAGATCGAAGGTATTTGTGAATACCATGTCGCTTCCCGCCTCGAAGTATCCTCTCTGTATCCCCGAAATGACTCCGGGGGCTTCCAGGTTGAGCCTGAGGATGTTGTCCGGCGAATATCCCATGCCCATGACCACGGCTCCCATGGAGCCGTCAAGGCATACGAAATCCTTTTTTAACAGTTCTTCGACTTTCATTTACAACACCTTATCCAGATTGAGAATAACGACGGTGGCCACCAGCCAGCAGTAGGCCGCGAATCCCATGAGGGAACCCTGTTTGACTATCTTCTTGAACAGCTGGATGGAGAGATATCCCACCACCAGTGCGGTGATGAATCCCGCTGCCACGGGCACGATGGAGATGTCCCTTATGGCCGCTCCGATGTCCTTTAATTCCAGCAGCACGCTGCCCAGGATCGTGGGCAGGGAAAGCATGAAGGAAAATTCCAGGGCGTCCTCCTTCCTGAGGCCCACCGCCAGCCCTCCCAGCATCGTGGTGCCGCTGCGGGTCAGGCCCGGCATGATGGCGCACATCTGGAAGAGTCCCGTAACGAAGGCCTTGGGAAGGGTCAGGGAATCGATGCCCTTGGTGTTGTTTTTGCTGATCTTTTCGGCGGCCAGCAGCACGAAGCCCGTCAGGATGAGCATCATGCACACCATGATGACGTTGGAGAACATCGCCTCGAAAAGATCGTCGAACAGCACTCCCACGATGCCAGCGGGTATGCATCCCACTATGATGCAGAAGATGTACTTTCTGTAGGTGACCTCCCGGATGCGGGCTCCTCTTCCCCTGAAGATATCGGCTATCATCAGGAAAAATTCCTTTATAAGCCCGAATACCGTCTCGTGATACGCCGCTATCACCGCGAACAGCGTCGCCAGGTGCAAAAGCAGCGAGAAGGCCAGATTGTTTTCGGTTATGCCGAACAGCGCCTGGGTCAGAACCAGATGACCGGAGCTGGAGATCGGCAGGAATTCGGCGGCTCCCTGAACGAAGCCCAGTACTATAGCCTCAATAATGCTCATTTATCAGAACCTCTTCAAATGTATTGTATGTCAGCGGTCCACCACCGCTTTTGTCTTCCAGCCTCCCTGGAAGAACCTGAACATGGAGAATGCGGAGCAGGCCGCCCATCCGCAGGGTATCGCCCAGGCGATGCCCATGAATCCGAGGCCGAAGCCCCAGGCGAACACGTAGGCCATGACGGTGCGGGTGATCAGGTCGAAGAACATGGAGAACATGGCGAACACCGAATCTCCCGAGCCTCTGAGGAAGGCCACGAAGCCCTCGAAGAGGGCGTGCAGGAAGATCAGGGGCGCCCATCTGCGCATGAATTCCGCTCCTATGAGGATGACCTCGGTCTCGCTGCTCTTGATGAACAGCTGCATGATGTTGGGACCGAAGGAATAGATCAGCACCGACATGCACATGGAAATGCCCACGGCCAGGATGTCGGAATACAGAAGGCCTTTCTTGGCCCTCTTCAGATCCCCGGCCCCGATGTTCTGTCCCACGAAGATCGAGAAGGCCTGGGCTATGCTGCCCATGGGCAGGTTGCACAGGTTCTCCATCTTGCTGGCCGCGGTGTACGCGGCGATGGACACGGCGCCGTAGCTGTTTATGAGGCTCTGGACGAACACCATGCCCAGGCCCGTGATGCTGGACTGCAGTCCCGCGGGAAGTCCGAGCCTGACGATGGAGCCCAGAAGCTTTTTATCGAATACGAACTCTCCCTTTGCGAAGTGGAAGTAATCCATCTTCCTGGAGGTATATATAAGGCACAGCAGCACCGATACCGCCTGGGCCAGCACCGTGGCTATGGCGACGCCCGCCACCGCCAGGTTCAGCTTCAGCACGAAGAACAGGTCCCCCGCGATGTTCAGAAGGGAAGAGATGATCAGAAAGATCAGCGGCGTGGTGCTGTCTCCCATGGCCCTGAGGAAGGACGCGAAGAAGTTGTACATCACCAGGAAGATCACTCCCGAAAGGAAGATCCTGAAATAGATCAGTGAATCCGCGAAGATCTCCTCCGGCACGTTCACCAGGTGCATGATCTGGGTGGAGAGGGTCTCGCTCAGGACGGTTATGACTATCGCGGCGCACACCAGCAGGTAAATGGTGGTGGAGATCGCCGCCTTGATGCGTTCGTGCTTTCCCGCTCCCACCAGCTGGGCCACCACTACGCTGGCTCCGGTGGTGAAGCCGGCAGCCACTCCCACCAGCACCATGGAAATGGTGGCGGTGCTTCCCACCGCCGCCAGGGCGTTGGCCCCCACGTAGCGTCCCACTATGATCGAGTCCACCATGTTGTAGAGCATCTGGAAGACGCTGCCTATGAAGATGGGCAGGGCGAAGGGAAGTATCTTTCCCAGGATCGGGCCCTGGGTCATATCTGTCTTTTTTCTGTTCATTTTTCACCAGTCCTGAATTCAATTAACTTTCATTATACCACATTTTTTCCTCAAACTAGGAAAAGAAGCCCCGCTGGAAAAAAGAAATGTGAGAAAAAGCCCGAATTGAGCCCTGCGGGGGATGTGTTTGCCCCCCGCTGATGCTATAATGGGTTCATGGAAGAAGACAGAACGCTGGAATTTTATTCCGGCAGCACGAAAGATACCGACAGGCTGGGCAAAGCCCTCTCCTTATCAGTTGGGAAGGGCGGGATCATTCTGCTCAGGGGGGACCTGGCAGCGGGCAAGACCGCCCTCAGCCGGAGCATCTTCTCCGCAAGAGGATATGAGAAGGGCTTTTGTTCCCCCACCTTTTCCATAGTCAACATATACGAGAAGGAAGGCTCCTCAGCCGTGCACGCAGACCTGTACAGGCTGGCCGACGCGGAAGAGCTGGTCTTCACCGGCTTCTACGACGTGCTGGAGGATTCCGAGATCACCGTGGTGGAATGGCCTAAGCTCATAGAGGAGGAATTCGCCGGCAGGGCCGTTACGGTGGACATAGACATCACCGGCGAAGGGCAGCGGGTGTTTCGTATCTGCGCGCCGGACGATGAGACCGCCGGAAAGATAAGGGAGGAACTGTATGCTGATACTGGCTGCTGACACGTCCACCCGGGCCGCGAGCGTCGCTGTGGGGGAC
This sequence comes from Eubacteriaceae bacterium, assembly GCA_017613995.1. GTDB lineage: Bacteria > Bacillota > Clostridia > Eubacteriales > Anaerofustaceae > RUG14186. Next base: position 2,461 of record JAGACT010000219.1, on the reverse strand, counting down.
GGGGAAAAACTGTACGGTGAGATATATACCGACATAAAGCTGAAGCATTCCGAAAGGCTGATGCTGCTGGTGGACGACCTTCTGAAAAACATCGGAGTCGGCATCGGCGATATAGGCATGTATGCCGTTACCGTCGGGCCCGGTTCCTTCACGGGGCTTAGGATCGCCATGGCGGCGGTGAAGGGACTGTGCCAGAGCTCGGGCCTCCCCGTAGCGGGCATCTCCTCCCTGGAATGCTGCGCCCTGGGGCAGAACGCCTCCGAGGGACAGTATATAATACCCATACTGGACGCCCAGAGAAGCGACGTATACACGGCCCTCTTCAGGATGGAGGGCGCACGCCCCCTCAGGCTGGAGGAGGATCGGATAATGAGCATATCCGAACTGGAGGAGAGGGTAATGGGAGCCGAAATGCCCTGCGTGGTCTGCGGCGACGCGGTGTTCCGCTTCAGGGAAACTCTGGAGAGCTGGGACAACGCGCTGATCGCCCCTCCGGCAAGACTGCTGCCCCACGCATCCGCCATGCTGGGCACGGCGGAGAGGATGCGCTCCGAGGGAAGGCTCTCGGATCCCATGAGCATCGCTCCCGTCTATCTGAGGCGCTCCCAGGCGGAAGCGGACCTGGAAAAAAAGCAATGCTGATAATGCTCAGGCGCTCCGCCGCGTCGGACATCTCCGACATGATGCTGATAGAGAAAAGATGCTTTCGTTCCCCCTGGTCCATGCCGGCCCTGATGTATCACATACTTCACCATAAGGCCATTTCCCTGACCGCGGTGATAAGGGCCCAGACCGCGGGCTACGTTATGGCCGTGGATGAGGGAGAGGACCTCCACGTGACCAACCTGGCCGTGCATCCGGACTTTCAGAGGATGGGAGCGGCCGCTTTCATGATGAGCCAGATCATCCTGCTCTCGGAGAAGGAGGGCTTTTGCCGAATCGTGCTGGAGGTGAGGGAATCCAACGCCGCCGCCCTGGGCCTTTACCGTTCCCTGGGATTCTGCGTTTATTCCCGCAGTAAGAACTATTACGACGATACGGGGGAGGACGCGCTTCTGATGGAAAGGAGAAACGTATGATCGGAAGGACAGCAGCCTTTCTCATATGCTGCGCCGCGGCCCTGATGCTCATCTTTGCCGGAGCCTTCGCGGGGGCATGGCTGCTGACGCGCATGGACGGCTTCTTTGAGCGGGCCTTCGCGGCAACCGGGGCGGATGAAGCCACCGGCATCGCTCTTAATGAACTGATGGAAGTGCACCGGGCCACCGTTTCCTACATAAAAGGCGGGCAGGAACCGCCCGTTATCACCTGTATGCGCCGGGACGGTCCCATCGAGTTCTACAAGGAGGACGAACTGAGACATCTGTCCGACGTGAGGGACGTCCGGGCCGCACTGGGAAGGCTCTTTGCGGCAGCAGTGCTGCTGCTGGCCGCGGCTTTCGGGGCATCTCTGATGCTGCCGGGGGATACGGGATCCCGCTGTCTTAAGCTCACGTCCGTGCTGACGGCGCTGTGGACCGTCTTCGGCTCATTCATGTTCGAGCCCCTGTTCACGGCGCTGCACAGGATCCTGTTCCCCGGGGGGAACTGGATCTTCTATCCCGATATAAGCCTCATGGTGAACCTTTATTCCGAGGGAGTGTTCATAAGGTGCGGTGCGTTCATGGGCTTTACCGTGCTCCTGGTGTGCCTCATCCCGGGTATCACGGGGATCGTGATGGGTAAAAGAGGAAAGAAAAAATGGAAAAAGACATAAAGATACTCGCAATAGAATCATCCTGCGACGAGACCGCGGCTTCGGTCAGCGTGAACGGCAGGATAGCCTCCAGCGTGGTCGCATCCCAGATCGACATACACCGGCTCTACGGCGGAGTGGTCCCGGAGATAGCCTCCCGCAACCACCTGCTGAACATTTCCGGTGTCACTCAGAAGGCTGTGGCCGACAGCGGTCTCGAACTGGAGGATCTGGACTGCGTGGCCGTGACCCACGGTCCCGGACTGGTGGGGGCCCTGCTGGTGGGCGTGTCCTACGCCAAGGCCCTCAGCTACTCCCTGGGCTGCCGCTTCATGGGGGTCAACCACATGCAGTCCCACATAAGCGCGTGCTTCCTGGCGGGGGCCGTCCCGCCCTTCATATGCCTGGTGGTTAGCGGCGGGCATACCATGATCGTGGACGTGACGGACTATACCGAATTCGAGGTGCTGGGAACGACCCGGGACGACGCCGCGGGGGAGGCCTTCGACAAGGTGGCCCGGGTGCTGGGACTGGAGTATCCCGGCGGCGCCAGGCTGGACGAACTGGCGCAGTTCGGCGATCCCGCGAGCATCGATTTTCCCCTGGCCATGCTGGGGGAGGACAATTACGACTTCAGCTTCAGCGGCCTCAAGAGCGCCGTGCTGAACCTGATAAACACCAGCCGCATGAAGGGGGAGGAGTTCTCCCGGGAGGACATATGCGCGT
>JAGACT010000218.1 GCA_017613995.1 Eubacteriaceae bacterium | reverse complement strand
TTAAGCACGCCGCCAGCGTTCGTCCCGAGCCAGGATCAAACTCTTAATTAAAAATATGATCTTTTTTTAATGTTTGTTTGAATCGTGGCTCTGATCATGAATTAACTGACTAGTTTAATTCGTCCTTGAATCACTTTTCTCTATTCATTTATCAATTAGCTTGCTGTCTTGGTGACAGCCTTGTTAGTATACACCATCACCACTGGTACTGTCAATTGCTTTGAGGATTATTTTTTCGCTATTTTTCTCTTTTTTAAGTCCTTTTTTACGTTTTCCTCCGGCTGATTTTTGAATTTAGGCAAAGCTTGAATTTTATTCAAATTTAGGCATTTTCTCCACGGGCTCCGTATACTATATATTGTGGTCTGATTCGTATCGTACACACTATATATGGAACGAATACTAAAACAGCGGGAAGACGGCGCCTTCCCGCAGAAACATACAATTTTCAGCCCCTTCCCGGTCCTGCCGGGCGTTTCGGATACCCGTATCCTCCGCGGGGCCCGCATGGACCGTACATCGCATGGAAAGAGTGCTTTTCCGGCCGCTGAACGCGTTTTCTTTCAGATGTCCTTTTGCCCGAACATCCATTCCTCCATAAGGGACGCGTAGGTCTTCGGATCCTCCGCCCAGCACAGTGCATGCCTGGCTTCGGGGAAGAGGGCGGTCACAGCTCCGGCGCCTGCGAAGCGCTGCTGCATCCCCGGCGGTACGGTGGCGTCCCTGCCCCCGTGTATCACCAGGGCGCGTACGCCGCTTTCCCTGAGGCATTCCGACGGAGATAACCTCTTAGCTTCTTTTCCGATCATTATCCTGCCCGCGGGGGCCAGAAGGAGCCTGCCAAGGAAGGGAGGAACGTGATACCTTCTCTTCATCTGATATATGAGAAGCTCGATAACGTTGTCGAAGGTGCTGTCTGCGACGATCCCGGAGATCCTTATGTCCCCGGTGAGGGGCAGGACCATCAGAAGGGAGGCCGCTCCCATGGACACACCGTGGAGCCATATCTCTCCTTCGCAGATACTGCGGGCGTATCTTATCCATTCCAGCATGTCGTATCGTTCCTTCACTCCGAAGGTGATATATTTCCCCGAACTCATACCGTGGGCCCTCTGGTCCGGCATCAGTATGCTGAAGCCGTGCCCGAGATACCACTGACCTATACCGCAGAAATCGTTCAGGGCGCTGGAGCGGTAACCGTGGGCGAGGATCACTATGTTATCTCCTGTTCCCTTCATAAGGCTGCTGTGCAGCCTGGTGCCGTCGGGGGAATCCGCCCACAAGTCCTCTGACGGATGAGCCGAGAACACCCGGGCGTCGCTGCTCAGCTGACGGGCGTACTTCTCCAGTCTGGTGCCGGCGAGCTTTCCCGGATCGCTGAGATCCTCCGCTTCTGCTCCCGCCAGGTTGATCCTGAGGATCAGAAAGGAAGCAGCCGTAAATATGATGATTACCGCAGCTGTTATGATCAGATACATTACATTCTCCTTTCCACCGGTCACCGGTGAACCGAGTGGAAATATCTGCTGTAATTATATCATCTCAGCCGCATTTTGTGCCAGCTGATCCTCTGCGGCGGAGCGGTTCATTACCAGCGCGGCGTCCAGTTCGTGCTCGATGGAGTGATAATCGCTGTAGCGCACTTTCGTGGATGCCAGTACGTACCACCTTCCGTCCCGGAGCTTTATCCTGATGCCTTCCATGGCCACGGGGGTCCTGGACCATCCCCGGTTTTTGACGCTGGAATATTCGCATATGTCTTTTTTTCTGGCGGCGCACCCGGTGTTCTTCCCGAACACATAGTGCTCCGTGATCACCGTCTGCCTGTCCTCTGCCTGCGAGGCTTCGAGCTCGGAAGCTGCGCTGACCAGCTCGCCGTTGATGTCCAGAAGCATAAGTGCCCTGTCCACACTGCAGCCGGATCCCACCACGGGAGCCCAGCGGGAATTGATGCCGTAGACACACAGGGACGCGACAGCGGCGCAGAGGATCACGCCCACGTCTCCGCCCAGCTCAAATATGTACCTGCCGGTGTCGATGCTCAGAATAGTCCGGTCCCACAGATTGTCCGGAGCCGTTCGGATCACCGTATAGGAAACGGCGAGCAGCACGGCAGCCAGCAGGGCCGCACTGATGACAAAAACGGCCACGTCCCTCCCGGCAGGCCGGATATACTTCCTTAATCTCTCTTCTGCTTCTTCGACTGTCATTTTTTACTGTCCTCCGGTGGGATCCGCGGTGTCACGCCTTTCCCCTGTTATCCTCTCCAGTTCCTCCGCGGCCCGGCTCATGGCAGCTTTCCCGGCTTTCGCCCCGCAAAGCTCATACCAGTTCCCGTCGGAAAGTCTTACCCTGACTCCTTCCCCGGTGATGGGCGCTCCGCTTCTTCTCATCTTTCCCGAGACCTCGTAATCCCTGATATCCTCCTTCCTCAGCGCGCATCCTGTATGCTCCCCGAAAATGTAGCTGTCCGTTATCACAGGAGGCCCGCCGGTGCTTATGGCCTCCGAAAATTCCTCCCGGGCCCGATCAAGCTCCCCCGACGCCTCCAGGATCGCCATCGTTGCGCGATAGCTCCGGTATGCTCTGACAGTGCTCTTCCATTTCGCGTCGGTGACTATCCTTCCCATAAGCAGGAAGAAGGCACATATCAATACCACCGACATTCCGCTGACGTCGAAAACCCTTCCGTCCCCGAGAGGGATCTGGATGATGCTCGTATTTTCGAAATCGCTTATCCTGCCGCTTATGATCAGTACGAGAAGGCAGATCAGAGCAGCCGCCATAAGGACGCCGAATACGGCGAAGATTATGACGTCCTTTCTGTTCGGCGCAGTATACTTTTCCATTTCACCTTTTCCTTCCATCTCTCCGAGCTCCTTTCCTACAGCCCTGATTATGACATATATCCCTTCCACTGTCAAGAAACCCTCAGTCGAGCCGGGGCACGACCTCCAGTCGATAAACTCAGCGTCGATTGAAAGCCGCGCCCGGTGATGCTATACTTTTAATTAAGGGGAGGCATAAGACGATGGATGCTGTACTGTTCGGAAGATACGTTTCCCGGAGAAGGAAGGAACTCGGGCTCACCCAGGATCAGCTGGGGGAGATGACACTGGTATCAGGAAAAGCTGTCAGCAAGTGGGAAAGGGGCATTGGTTTCCCGGACATCAATACGCTGGAGCCCCTGGCAAGGTCCCTTGACGTCAGCCTGTCGGAGCTTATGCAGGCCGGGATCGATCCGGCCCCGAAGGATGCGGAGGAAGCGTCCCGGGCCCTGGCAGAGACCGCCGCCGTGGCGGCGAGACAGCTGAGATACTACAAACGTGCCCTCACGAGAAGGGCACTGTTCTGCCTTTCGCTTACCGCGGCCCTGGCTGTCATAGTGTACTTCATTGTTGCAATGACACGCCTTCCGTACATGAGCGATCCAGTATGGGGAGCCTTCAGGGAAAAGCTGGAAAGGGGAGACACGGCGGATTACGCGCTGACCGTCAGCATCATACCGGAAGATTCCCCGGAAAGCAAAATTCCCGTAAAGATCTGCGGGGAATACCTGGTCCATATTGACAGGAAGGAAGAAACACTGCAGATCATCTCAAGGACGCTGAGTTATTTCGCTGACGGATCGGCACAGATCTCCGATATGCTGCTTTACGATTTCTTCCCGGAAGATCATGTCCTGCGGGTGCGGGTAACTTTTCCTGACGGAAGGACACAGGAGCGAAAGATCGAATGCGATACGGATTCCTTCAGGGAGATCGTATTCGGGGGCATCTACTACAATATGACTGCCGAGCCGGAACCCTATGAATGGATACAGCGCAATTCCTCATCCAAATACGCGCAGCACAGAACATTCCCTTCAGAAAAAAGCGCCCGGATCCTCTGCGTCCTTCTGGGAACAGATCATTTATCATCGACGGAACTGTACGCCGAAGCAGACGTAAAAAGCAGGGATGGCGGATACTATATCCATCTAAGCTGCGGTGACTGCCTGGAACTTTACGAAGCTGTAATAAGCTTTGGAAAGGTTATTTTCGACGGCACCGGCCGCACTTTCCCGCCTGCAGCGTCCGGGGTATCCTTCGACCTTTACTGCAGATAGAAGCAATTCATACACATATAAAAAATCGAGTAGGGGGAATTTACTCCCCCTCTCACACCACCGTACGTGCCGTTCGGCATACGGCGGTTCAATTCAACCTAAGTGCATGTCTTTCAAGGTAGTAATCCAGCGGACTGACGAGCCCTCTTTTAATGAGTCTC
>JAGACT010000217.1 GCA_017613995.1 Eubacteriaceae bacterium | reverse complement strand
TCAAGGGCCTTAAGTATACGACGGGTATGTTGGCATTCCATACCAGGAAAAGCGACTGTGTGATGCAGGAGATCCTCGCTCATATGGTAGTGTACAACTTCTGTGCTGCAATCATGGCGGAATTGAATGAAGAAATAGAGACAGCATCCAGGAAAGGGTATCAGTACAAAGCCAACTTCAGTACTGTAGTCCATCTGTGCCGATTATACATGTCAGGAGATATTTCATCGCCAGAAATAAAAGAGCTGATTAAGAGAAATATGCTTCCGGTCCGAAACAATAGGAAAGGGCCACGAAAGATAACCTCGAAATCAGCTATAAGCTTCAATTATAGGTTATCATAAAAAAATCCCTGAGTCCATATGTTTTTTCAAAAGACGGTCTTTTACCGTCGTTATTGTCATGTTCCAAAACAGTGAGCTTCTATAAGAAACGGAACCTGCGACTGTTGTTTGACGCAGGTTCAGTGTTTTTGTTGCTTAACTTAATGACATTGCGTATTTACGGGCATTCCTCTCCCGCTTACTGCGTTGAAGCGGGAGTCTCCTGCCCTGCGGCTCCGATGAAATACGTCACAGCGCGATCCCAGCGTATTCGTAACCTGCTTCCGTGACCGCCGCCTTCACGGCCTCCTCGTCCAGGGGGCAGGTGTGCTTTATCACCACTTTGCCCGTCCCGTGGTCGGCTGTGACCTCGGTGATGCCCTCCAGGGCTTCCAGGGCCTTCTTCACGTGGTTTTCGCAGTTGGCGCACATCATGCCGCTGACGGCAACTGTGGTCTCCGACGCTTCGCACGCGCAGCCTTCGATACCGCCGTACTCGTAACCGGCTTCGGCCACGGCAGCCTTCAGCTCCTCTTCCTTCAGGGGGGAGGTATGCTTTATCACCACCCTGCACGTTTCGTGGTCGGCTGACGCTTCGCATACGCCCTCCAGTGCCTCGATGGCGTTTTTCACGTGCCTCTCGCAGTTGGCGCAGGTCATGCCCCTGACCGTTACGGTGGTCTGAGAGGCCCCGCATCCCGCGTTTTCGAGGCCGGCATACTCGTAGCCGGCTTCGGTCACGGCAGCCTTCAGCGCTTCCTCGTCCACCGGGGAAGTATGCTTTATCACCACTTTGCAGCTCTCATGGTCCGCAGCCGCTTCCGCGATGCCCTCCAGAGCCTCCAGCGCGTTCTTCACATGCCTCTCGCAGTTCGCGCATGTCATTCCCTTTACCAGTAAAGTCGTTTCGTTCATATTTTCGTTTTCTCCTTTCAGAGCCTTATCGCTCATATCGATCCCGCACTCCCCGGCGGGAGCATTCTGTAATTCACATGCCGCGGCGGGCGCTTCTTCGATCGTCTCCACGGCGGCTTCGCCCTCCGGCAGGGCGCTCTTTCTCAGCTTTCGGTCCTTCGACGGATCGTGGACGTCGAACAGGTTCAGCCTAAGGGCGTTGAGGCATACGGTCACCGACGAGACCGCCATGGCCGCGGCGCCCCACATGGGATTCATCTCCAGTCCGGGATACAGTCCCGCCGCCAGCGGTATCAGAAGCGTATTGTAGGCGAAAGCCCAGAAAAGGTTCTCGTGGATGTTTCTGAGGGTCGCCCTGGAGAGCCTGATGGCCCCCGATACGTCGGTGAGCTTCGAATTCATCAGCACTATGTCCGCCGAGTCGATGGCCACGTCGGTGCCGGCGCCGATGGCGATGCCCGTATCAGCCTTTGTCAGGGCCGGGGCGTCGTTGATGCCGTCCCCCACCATGGCCACTTTGCCCCGTTTCTGCAGGGAGCGGATCACTGCCTCCTTACCTTCCGGGAGCACTCCGGCGATGACTTTGTCCACTCCGGCCTGGCCGCCTATGGCTGAGGCGGTGCGCTCGTTGTCTCCGGTGAGCATCACCACTTCGATGCCCTGGGCCTGCAGCTCCCTGACTGCCCGTTCGGAGTCCTCCTTGATCACGTCCGCCACGGCGATGACGCCCAGGAGCTTTCCGTCCCGCTCGAAGAACAGCGGAGTCTTTCCCTGTTCGGAAAGGCTGTCCGCTCTGGAAAGGATCCCGTCGGGGACATCCGCCAGGGAAGAGATGAACTTCCCGGAGCCTCCGTGGAGCACGGAGCCCTCCAGTCTTCCTTCAAGACCGTTTCCTGCCAGGGCGGCGAAGTCGCTGACGTCCCGGGCCGCAAGGCCCTTTTCGTCACCGTATTCGATGATGGCCCTGGCCAGGGGATGCTCGCTCTTCTGTTCCAGGGAATAGGCCGCCTCGAGCAGCTGAGTTTCCGACGTACCCTCCGCGGGCACGATGTCCGTGACCTTGGGTTTTCCCTCCGTGATGGTGCCGGTCTTGTCCAGGGCAATGATCTGGACCCTTCCGGCGCTCTCGAGGGCCTCGGAGGTCTTGAAAAGGATGCCGTTTTTGGCTCCCATGCCGTTGCCCACCATGATCGCCACGGGGGTGGCGAGGCCCAGGGCGCAGGGGCAGGATACCACCAGTACGGCTATGGCCCTTTCCAGGGCATAGGTGACGCTGCTCCCGGCGATGAGCCATCCCGCCGCCACCAAGACGGCTATGCCGATGACAGCCGGCACGAACACGGCGGATACCCTGTCCGCTATCCTGGCGATGGGGGCCTTGGTGGCCGCCGCGTCGGAGACCATCTGGATGATCTGGGAGAAGGTGGTATCCTCCCCCACCCTGGTGGCGCGGGCCTTGATGAAACCGGACTGGTTGATGGTGGCCGCGGATACGGTGTCCCCCACCTCCTTGTCCACGGGGATCGATTCCCCGGTCAGGGCCGATTCGTCCACCGCGCTGGAGCCTTCGGTGATCACTCCGTCCACCGGGATGGACTCACCGGGCCTTACGACGAAGATATCTCCCAGCACCACGTCGTCTATGTCCACCGTCATCTGGACGCCTTCCCTCTCCACCACGGCTGTTTTGGGCGCCATCTTCAGAAGGTTCTTCAGGGCGTCCGTGGTGCGTCCCTTCGACATGGATTCCAGGGTCTTTCCCACGGTGATAAGGGCGGGGATCATGGCGGCCGTCTCAAAGTAGAGCTGGTCGTGATACATGCCCATCAGCTCCATGTTCGCGGCGCCGCCGGTCACCATCGCCGTCATCCTGTAGAAAACGTACAGGGACCAGGCGAATGACACGGAGGAACCCAGGGCCACCAGGGCGTCCATGTTGGGCGCGAAGCGGGCCAGTCCCCTGAAGCCGGACGTGAAGAAGTCCCGGTTGATGTACATCACCACCGCGGATATGATCATCTGGGTAAGGGCCAGGCCCAGGTGGTTGTGCTCCAGGAAGGAGGGCACCGGCCAGCCCATCATGTTGTGGCCCATGGTGACGTACATCAGGACGATGAGCCATACTACGGACCACATGAGGCGCTTTTTGAGCTTCGGGGTCTCCCTGTCCTTAAGGGCGTCCTCCTCCGCGGCGATCTTGGCGCTCATGGCGCCGCCGCTCTTCTTTTCCTGGACCTCTCCCTTTATCTGGGCTCCGTAGCCGGCCTTTCTGACCGCTTCCATCACTTCGAGAGGAGTTGCGGTCCCCTCCACCGACATGGAATTGGTAAGCAGGGATACGCTAACCGATTCCACGTTGGGCAGCTTCGACACCGCGTTCTCCACGTGGGCCTGGCACGCCGCGCAGGTCATGCCCGTAACTATGTACTGCTGATTCATAATATTCTCCTTATGATGCGCTCTACTTCATTAGCCTCTGCAGCAGACGGCAGAGCTCGTCTATGGTGCTGTCGTCCCCGCTGAGGATGTCGTTTCTGACGCAGCCCTGGATATGCCTTTCCAGAAGCTGTCTGGAAAAGCTGTTGAGGGCGCTGGTGGCGGCGGATACCTGCACCAGTATATCCGGGCAGTATGCGTCCTTCTCCACCATGCCTTCCAGGCCCCGGATCTGTCCCTCGATCCTCCTGAGCCTGGTTATCAGGGCTTTTTTGTCCTCCTCGGAACGGTCGGTATGCCTCCCGGAGCATGCGGGGAAGCATTCCTCTTCGTTGCTGTCATAAGTCACGTCATCGGCGCGCAGCAGTTCGTTTTCGGTACTTTTGATATCTCCCATTATCTTTCAGTTCCATTCATGAATATTTCCATATACCCCTAAGGGGTATGATTTATGTTGTGATTATATACCCCAAGGGGGTAATTGTCAACATGTTTTTCTCACGGGCAGCAAAAAGCTCCGCGGCGTTTCAGGCAAGGTTTGAGCTATAATTTCTCTTCTATGATGCCAAACGGGGGAAAATATGATAAAATCTGAAAAAAGCGACGATCAAAAGGGAGGCATCATGAAGGACATCCACACCAAAGAGGACATTATCAGCAAGTGCCAGGAACTGAACATAGAATTCATACACCTGCAGTTCACGGACCTTATCGGGACCATGAAGAACGTCAGCATACCCATCGAGCAGCTTCAGAAGGCGCTGGACAACGAGATAATGTTCGACGGTTCATCCATAGACGGATTCGTCAGGATAGAGGAATCCGACATGTACCTCTATCCGGATATAGACACGTTCGAGGTGTTCCCCTGGGCGCCGAACGAGGCCCGGCTCATCTGCGACATCTACAACACGGAAGGGCAGCCCTTCGAGGGATGCCCCCGCTACATCCTCAAAAGAGCCCTGCAGAGAGCCGAGAAAATGGGCTACGAGATGTTCGTGGGACCGGAATGCGAATTCTACCTGTTCAAGGTGAACGAGAACGGGGAGCCCACCACCGTATCCAACGATGAGGCGGAGTATTTCGACCTGGCACCGGTGGATCACGGGGAGAAGGCCCGCAAGGAGATGGTCACGGCCCTCAAAAAGATGGGTTTCGAGATAGAGGCGTCCCACCACGAATGCGGTGCCGGACAGCATGAGATAGACT
>JAGACT010000216.1 GCA_017613995.1 Eubacteriaceae bacterium | reverse complement strand
TTCGGAGCAGAACGGGATTTTATAGAATAATGGCATAAACTATTCCAAAAGAAAGGAGGTTTGTGCCATGATCGCGGAAGAAGTAGCCCGAAGAATCTGCTCCTTAGCCGAGGAAAGAAAGATGACCAAGTATCATCTGGCTGTTAGTGATCTCATGAGCTGTCGCCCGTCTGACCTGTCAACGTGTCACGGTGCTGCTCTTTTCCCTGACACCGGGGCCGAAGCCCCGGCGCTGTGTTCGTAAGTTATTTTGTTGTAAGAAGCTCATGCTCCAGCACATACTCAACCATGTGATCATCGACCAAACGCTTCTGTTTCTGGAAGGCGTAGATCAGCGACTTGTCGCAGATCCGGTTGATCATCCGCGGGATGCCCGTTGATGCTGAATGGATGATGTCCACCGCCTTATCGGTAAACACGTCCTGTACCCCTCCGGCGTATTCCAGATGGGAGCGGATGTATTGTTCGCTCTCTGACCGGTCCAAATGCGGGAGCGTGCAGTACACGTCCACCCTCTGACGGATCGCAGCGTAGCGCTGAAGCTTTAACCGGTCGTCCCACAATTCGGTCTGTCCGACCAGAACAAGTGCGAGCGGGCTCATGGAATCAAACCGGTAGTTGAGCAGGAACCGGAATTCCTCCAAGGTCTCCTTTTCCAGAAGATGGGCCTCATCCAGGACACAGACAACCTTCTTATGCTGGACACCCCGGATGATCTCGATCTGTTGCTGCAGGAGACGTTTGGAATCACCGCGGTAGAACCTTGCCTCTATCCCCAGTTGGTCGAGAAGGCCCTTATAGAACCATCTCGGGGTCAGCTTGGAATCCGAAAGGTAGAGCAGGATGTAGTCCTTTTGGGGCAACTGCTCCGAAAAGCGTCGGATCAGCGTAGACTTCCCACAGCCGGGATCGGCCGTGACCACCGCAAAGAGCTGTTTATCCGCCACGTAGGACAGTCTCCCGATGATCTCCTGCATCGCCGCGGACTCATACAGGGCCTCCACGGGTACGCTCCTTGAGAACGGGGTGTTAGACATCCCGAAATAAGCTTCATACATTGCCGCCCACCCCCTTCATCAGATCCGCATAAGAGATGGCATCGGCGTTACGCTGCCTGGATTCCTCGTGCTTCTTCTCGAGGGCATCCAGAAGTCTCGAGGATGCAGCATCCTGCACCTGCATGGAGACCGGCAGTGTCGGCGACTTATCGCAGAACTCCCCGATCCTTACCGGCTTTGCGGTAAACGGTTCGATCCCCTTGTAGCGTACCGTGAGTTCTTCGGGGGCTGCCGGATCGTAGGAGATCTCCACATCGAACCCGATCAGGGACGGCTTTGTCTCATAGCGGCGTCCACGGAAGCTGATGCAGGCGCCCTTGTCCACGCGGCGCTTCTCATGATGGAGGAAGGCTTCCGCGACCACATCCCGGTCAAGGTATGTGAGCGGCCTGGAATCACGGTTCCATTCCTGCAGGGGACTGATCCCTTCCGGCGGGATGGGAACGCCAAGGCTCTCATAGTATTCCCGGATCCCGCTATGCGGGAGTTTGTGGTAATACTCCTCGAGATAGATCTCCCAGTAGCGGTTGAGTTCCTCAAGTGTCTTTACCTTCTGGAGTTTTGCCTCCCGCATGAAGGCATCCACCACCTGATGGAACCGTTCCACCTTCCCTTTGCTCTTTCCGCTCCTTACGGGAGCAAAGCGGGCCGTGATGCCGAGCCTTGCAAGGGAGATCTGAAGCTGCTTTGCGACATACTGGCTTCCGTTATCGATGTAGCAGGCGTCAAAGTGTCCGTACCTGTCGATCGCCTGGTGGAAGGTATCCTCCACGATCGTTTCCTCCTGATTGTCATAGAACCTGGAGGCGAGAAGGTATCGGGAGTGATCGTCGATCGCAGATGACAGGTACGTCTGCACGTAAGCCCCGTTCTTACCGATCGGGAGCTTTGGACCGTACTTGATGTCTGCCTGGATGAGCATCATGCGGTGGGGCTTGCAGAACCGCTTGGAGGAACTCTCCCTGGCTTCACTGTACATCTGGAGATGCCTGCGTCCGTATCCGGCCTGGTAGAGATGTCTTTCCAGAGTGGAGCGCTTCAGGGCACCGGGCGCGACCCTGTGTTCCAACTCCAGGATGGAGATGATCTGAGCCACCGACCGTTTCGGGACCTCCCGTTTTAACTGGATCGCCTGTTCAAGGAGCTCCTCGAAGTTCTCCGGAAGATCCTGCCTGCGGTGCTTTTCCCGGTCACGGGGCTTGAGCCCCTGAAAATCACCTTCGCGCCAGGCTTTCTCATAACGGTAGATCGTCCTGGTACTGACCCCGCTCGCTTCGGCGATCCGCTCACGCAACTGGATCTTTTTGGCTTCATCCAGATCCTCCTGGAGAAGCGGTGATATGAGGCGGAACCTCCGGAGCGCCTCTTCCTCCTGCCAGATCCTTGCTGTCTTTCTGTCTTCGTTCATGGTGTGAACCTCCTTTCGGAGTCCACTATAACGGCCATGGTCATGACAGCCAAAACAAAGCAGGTGCATCAGGCGGAACCGGCCGGAAGGGCCTCCCCGCTGTTGTAGATGAAGCGGAGTATGGCTTCCAGCCAGGATGAGGTATGTTCCCTGAAAAAGCCAAGAAGGGATCCATCCTCCGGAACCGGAAGGCTTCTTGCCGCCCGGCGGAATGCGTGGCGCAAGAGTCCTTCGATGTTGGAACGGTTTTCGTGGAACCACCTGATCCAGCGGCGCATGGTCATGGCACAGGGTCGGTCCTCGCTGTCCAGGTCATCCGGCGTAACGACGCCCTCGATGACACCGCTGATCACCTCGGCATCGTAGTGCTTATGAGGGACCAGGCAGTCCGGCAGCTCAACATGGAGCTTCCGGCACTTCGGGCACCATAACCTTCGGACCAGAAGGTGCTCGATGCATCCACCCTCCTTCCTGCGGATCCTCTTGCGGGAATCCCTGTAGTTCATGCTTTCACCGCAACAGGGGCAGGCCGGGTGGTCGCACGAAGGCTTCACTAAAAATATCCTGGTCCTCCTTGAAAACTAGCCGGTACTTTGATACTATAATCATGGTTTTAAACCATGGGTTCCAGAGTACACGACGTTGCGGGAGGGTGCTCTGGAACTTTCCTTTCTCTGTAATGTTCTATGACATTATACAGAGCAGTCCAGAGACGCTCAACCAGGTCAACTCACAGCCCCTTCATGGGGCCTCCAACACAGTCCATTCAGTCATATGTACATCTTTCCTTTCATAACTCAAATAAACTCGTTAGTTTTTTCGGTTTTTTTGAGTATGACATAATTTGTGTTATAATGATAGGCGCAGTGTTTGACGTTTACGGCGAGATGGGCCATTCAGGGTCGGGTAAAAAGGGCCACATTTCAGCGGGATAGAAAAGGGCCAACGCATCCTTGTCTATGTTGATGTTTTCAAGAAATTGAATCGATCCAAAGATATCATTTTTTAGAAATTATAAAACTATGGCAAAGTAAAAATACATAGATAAGAAGCCCGAATATTGTGATATACCAGCCTGTTTTTGCGCCAGGGGCAATGTATTCAAGTTCAATTTCGTGAGTCCCTGGAGTCAAAGGGATGGAAAGAAAAGCACCATCCATGACCGGCTCGCACGAGACAAATAAGCCGTCGACTTTAGCTGTCCAACCTTCATCCCAGGGGATGGAGGTAAAGAGGATAGGGTGTTCTTTATCGGCTGTAACATTTCCTTTCAGATAAGAGCTGCTCCAATCGCTCAGTTTCAAAATGCCTGGGAGAAGCTCCTTATGAAGTTCAGACAGTTGTGTATCATCGAAGCGGTAGAAATACATCTCATTACAGGGGAAATCATCCATACTGTCCTGATTGAAGTAGACGACCACGTG
>JAGACT010000215.1 GCA_017613995.1 Eubacteriaceae bacterium | reverse complement strand
TCCCACGGTAAAACCGTGGGATGAATCCCGTTAAACCTGTAAATTTGAGAATGATGATTTCGTGGTTGACAAAAATGACTACCGCGTCCTCCTGAGCCGTCCGGAGCACCTTAAAGAGTTCTTATCCAGAAAAGCTTCCGTTAGGAGTACGCTTATTACGACATTCGGATTGAAACACAACGAATACAGCGGGGCTTTTGACAGCGTTGTTACGATGGATGATCTGTTCCTGAAATGAGGATATTCAATGAAAAGGAGCTGTGCCAATAGCCTTTTTCAATCAGAACCATGAAATGGTAGGGATATTCCTAAAAGGACTCCCCAAAACTATCAGCTTATAATTCGAACGACAATAATACTCAAAACAAATCGCTATGTATCCCTGTTCCGGTGAGATACCAAATGAGCTCATTGTCTAGATCTCACATATCTGAAGCCGATCCGGTGTGATGCGGGAAATCATGCCCCGCTATCCCGCCAGGGCATCCGGGAGATCACCACTCGTCGGGATCGAAATCCTCGTCTCTTCCGATATCCCTGCCGTATCCGTCACAGGTGTAGGCGAAGACCACCTTGTCACCGCTTTTCAGATAGCAGCTGTAGCATCCGTAGTTGGGATACCATCCGTTGACCCTGTATAGCCAGCCGGATGACTTTCCGCAGTCGAATTCGGATAGTCCGCCTATCCCTGTAATGTAATAACCCTTTATCAGGGGGAGATATTTGTAATCAAGCTCTATGTCCGATCTGGTGCATACCAGGTACAGAAGATCAAAAACTGTCTGCCCGTATTCTATGGGCACTTTCGTTTCGGCAAGCATGACCCCGTTCCGGGGGATCACCTTGGCCAGGGCGCCGGGCATCTCCTCCAGGTCCGGCAGTACCGTATCGCACCTTATCTCTATGGTGGCGTACATGGCGCCGTCGGCATCATCTTCATCCGGGAGCCTCATGGCGGTCTCGGTCTGTCTTGCGGAAAGGATATCCTCTATCTCGCCGGGATCGTAGGCTTCTATGCCGCTCTGCAGGATGCAAAGGAGCAGGTCGTCACGCAGCTCCGAAAGGACTATCTTCGACTTGTAAACCGATACTTCCGCGGACACCTGGGCCACGATGACGTTCTCCGACGCCGATACCGTGAAACGTTTTCCGTAACCTGAAAACTCCAGCTCCCCGCTGTAGCAGTTCACCGTCTGGGAACCGGGGTACACTTCGCATGAGAACACCGCTCCCGCAGAGGGCACCACTTCGCACTTGCCGAAGCTCACCGTGACGGTTTCGCCCTCACCGGAGGGCCTTTCCATGAACACGGAGCCTTCCTCTATACTGAGCTCAAAGAGCCCGTCCGATGTTTTCAATATCTTCGCGGTGCTGTCGTAGTTCATGTGGGCGTCCAGGAGTCCCGCAGCTTCAAAGCCGCAGGAGGAATTCCTGCCCACCAGGACCCTGTCGCCGGGACAGAGCCCTATACCCTCCTTGAGGGTATAATTCAGTCCGCCGTGGGTTATGCTCACGTCCCCCGTAAGTTCGTCCACCACCGCCACCGGATCCTCTTCGTACATGGATCCTGATGAAAACCTGGGTGCCATGGAGACAGCGATCATAATGACCACTATAGCCACGACCGCGCAGGTCAATGCAATGATCTTTTTCATGTTCTTATGCTCTCCAAAAGATCACACGGATGATACCGGATATTCCTATACATTTACAGCGTATCATACGGTGCGTATAACATTCGTTAAAGCCGGGGGCCCTAACGTAATAATCATCATTAATTATCAGCTCAGCTTATGCCTTGAAGGCTTCGCACTATGCCGGAGCTCTAATGGGCGGTATCCCTTTCAGGAGCTTACGTCTGCTCTTTTACTTGTATATTCGTCCTTTATGGCCTGAAGATAACCCGTACGAGGTTCAGCCCAGCTGTATTCGCGCATATATTCACCGCTGAAGGAATTGATGGCTTTCCTGTCCCCGTCGAGAAAATCGTACAGATCGCAGTCAAATTTGGTGGTATCCAGATACTTTCCCCTTTTGTTGTCATCCACCAGGATCTCCTCCAGCCCCTCTTCCTTCAGGATGTCTTTGAGCTTCTTCATGTTCACCCGGTATACGCTGGCGGAGTTGCTGTCATAGCTTCTGCCCTCCCAGATGCGGCTGAGAGCTTCCTGAGAGGTAAGTATGGCTCCCCTTTTATCCACCATCAAGGCCAGCAGCTCCTTAGCCTTTGCCGCTCTGAAATATACGGGACGGCCGTCCAGGAACACATCGAAACTTCCAAAGGTCCGTATGAAGATCCTTTTTCTGAATCTTCCCGAAAGAAGCTTCGCCCTTTTGATCACATCCAGGATGTCCTGTCTCTCATAGGGCTTTATCACGTAATAATCCGCCTTTATGTTTATGAAATCCGCCAGGTATTCGCTGTGGGCGCTGACGAACACTATGATCACTTCAGGGTTGAGCTTCCTGAGTTCCCTGGCCAGCTCCACCCCGTTCATACCGGGCATCTCGATGTCAAGGAGCGCAAATTCCACCGTGTTGTTCCGGGCATACTCCAGGGCTTCCTCCGCGCTGGTGAACTGGCCCACCAGCTCAATGTCCGGGATATCAGAACACTCCGCTATGAACTGTCTGAGCATCCATATTTCGTCGTCGACAAAAATCGTTTTCATCATTTTCCTCCCTTGCAACAAAAAACAGCAGGTCTGACGATGGACCTGCCGCACAGAACGGATGACGGCTGCGAAACGCAAACACACTTCCCGCAGGGGGAAGTCATCATCCATGCATTCCGGCGCTGGCAAATGCATCGCAATACGGGAGGCGTGTATCTGACTTATCTCCTCTTAACGGAGCTTCACAGTGCCCGGCGCGCCGGGATTCTCACCCGATTCCACTTTGAACAGCTGCTGTACCGTCCCGATAAATATTTACTATATAATATGCCGATTCGGACTGCCTCTATGACTTTTATCCAGCATATATCTGCTTTCTGCCTGTCTGATTATTCCCGGATACTCCGCCTTACTGAATGTAGATGATATCAGCTTATCCGCGTAAATGTCAACAAGCATTTTCTCCAGCGTGATCATATGAGGATTATCCTTTCGGATCGGTGCCTCCGAGATCATAGTTATATAACACTGTGTGTCGTCCGATAGTACACGGAGTTTTATGGCTAGAGCAAACATGTCATATACACCGGAAGATATACTATATCGTCTTTTTCTTTAATGTCGTCTACATGCAGCACATAGGCGGTATCCGTCTGCTCACGAAATCTGCTGCGAAACTTATTGATAGATGACAGTGTATAGTTCTTTCCTGACTTTACTTCCAGAGGCGATATATTATGTCTGCTCGTGATTTTGGACTTGGAAATCAGAAAATCTATCTCCATCCTGTTATCCTTATCTTCCCTGGAAGGATTGGAGTAAAAGTACAGCTTTCTGTCATTGGCGACCAACATCTGTGCAACGATATTTTCAAATATCATGCCTTCATTCAGTTCAAGCTTTCCAAATAACAGTTTCTTATAGATCTCCTCAGACACAATTCCGTTCTCGTCAAACGCATGGCTGATGAGCAGTCCCGTATCGCCCATGTACATTTTAAAAGAGCTGTTATCCCTGTTCAGTTTCAATCCGATGTTGGGTTCTGTGGAATTGAAGCAGATATTTGCGATCATTGAATCCTGAAGCCATAAAAAAGCACTTTCCAGATCCCTGTATCTGGCTCCTTTACCCAAAGAAGACAATGTGAACTTTTTCTCGTGCTTAGAAAGCTGAGAAGGGATATTATCGAAAATCATTTCGACCTTCATCTCATATCCTTTTGCGTGTTTTCGGATATCTTCTCTGTAGAGTTCGAGAATATCCCGTTTGGTCATATCAACCGACTCAAAGTCTTTCGTTTCCAGATATTCCATAACCGCCTGGGGCATTCCACCAATAATAATATACTCACGAAAAAGAGTCATTATCTTCCTGTGCAGAGCCTGTCCAAGAGGTTTTCTCTTTTCAAACATTTCTCTTATAACCGCCATAACCAGATCTTCACCCTTTGCCCAGAGGAACTCCTCAAAATCCAACGGGTACATTTTTATATGACGTTCTTCTGAAGGAATAACAATCTTTTCAACATTCTTCTTTATTGACATAAGGGAACCGGTTTCCAGATAATCATACCTGCCATCCTCAACAAGGTATTTAATTGCGGCTCTTGCCCTTGGATACATCTGTACTTCATCAAAGATAATCAGGGACTCTCTTTCGTACAGTTTGACGTTGTATGCGGCTGACAAAAACATGAACAGACTGTCCAGATCGCTTAAATTCCTGTCAAACAATTCCTTTATATCATCTCCGACCTCATTAAAGTCGATAAGTATATATGATCTGTAATTGCTCCGTGCAAATGATTCTGCAATATAACTCTTTCCGACTCGCCTGGCTCCTTCAATCAGTACCGCAGTTTTTCCATTGCTTTTCCTTTTCCATTCAATCAGCTTTTCCTCAATTTTTCGTCTCATAAATCACTCCGTATAGAGATATACAGGATCCCCTGATCAAAAATTACCACACACTCTGCACCAAATCAAGATTTTTATTAAATATAATTTACACCTTTTCAAATATTTTACACGCATGATTTTCCACCAAATCAAGAATTATTGTCAAAATATTGCACCAGTCAAGAAAAGCAGACCCCCTCCGTACTGGCAGGTGCAGGCAGATGATCCCCCCGTTAATCTGCGTCTTCATTATCTCTCAGCGGTATCCTGATGGTCACTACGGTGCCTTCGTCCTTTTTTCCCTCTATCTCGACGCTGCCGCCGACCATTTCCCTGAGCCTTTCCACGGCATTGCCTATGCCTATGCCGTATCTTGTTTCAGCGGATTCCTGTGACGTGTCGAACCCGACTCCGTCGTCCCGGACGGTGATGATGCAGGTATCGTCATCCCGGACGGATGACACCCATACGGTGCCGGGGCCCTTCTTGGGCCAGATGCCGTGCTTCACCGCGTTCTCCACGAAGGGCTCTATGGAAAGCTGGGGCACCCGGGCGCCTTTCTCTCTGAAATCATACTCCACGCTGAGCCTGGGGGAAAGTCTTTCCACTTCCAGGTTCACATATGCTTCGATGTGCTTTATCTCCTTTTCAAGGGGTACCAGCACGGAAGCCCTGATGGAATTGATATTATAGGTGATGTATTCGGAAAAGTCATGCATCAGGTCGTAGGCCTTGTCCGGTTCGAACTTGATCATTGCCCTTATGGTGGTTATGCAGTTTCTGATAAAGTGGGACTTCATCTGGTCCAGAAGTATCCTCATCCTGCTCTCCGAGAGCTCCTTTTCCATTTCCAGCTGCTCCGCGTAGTGCCTGTGCAATGCCAGGGCGGCATTGAAGGTCAGCATGACGGATGAGATGAGCATCCCCGCGATAAAGGGGGATATCCTTCTCCCCGAGGCGAACCCGGCGTGGGTCAGCCCTTCCAGGAAGGCTCCTGCCACGATGGGGAGTATCGCCGCCACGTTCAGAACAATATACCTTCTCTCCCCGCTGCCCGTCATGGTCTTATACATGCACATGGCATACATGAGGATCACGTAAATATAGTCGGCGTCCCTGAGCATCCGAAGACTCATACCGCCGCAGAAGGACAGCAGAAAGCTGGCTCCCACGAACCACAGACAGCCTGCGAGGATGAGGGCACGGTACAGCCGGGGCTTTTCTTCCCGGGAACGGTACAGGCAGTAGGAAGTGAAGATCACGGGCAGGAACAGGAAGGACCGGTCAAAGAAGGCATACACCATGGCCTCCGCCCCTGTCCGGTAGGAAACATATCCCCGGCATGTGATGTACAGCGTTATGCCGCACAGTGTCAGGTAGAACCCCAGTATCAGCAGCTCCCCGAAGGAGCGCTCATAGGAAAACACCGTTATGGAAAGCAGGATGACTATGAGCCCCAGGAAGGTCACGGAGTAGGACATCTGCATGTTGTATGAATCCATGCTTTTTGCGTACATCAGAAGTTCCGCCCTGGTGCCCAGGAGGATCCGGGGCAGCACACCGGAGAAATAGGGTTCCACCGGCTCGAACTCGATGGTGATCGATGCTCCCGCGTACGCGATGTCCATGGGAACGTAATTGTACACCGATCCGTCCCTTACGGTGCGCATGAACATTTCTTCGTTGGAGTATACGCTCTCTCCGTCTATATATACTCTGACGATGCTGCCGGAGGATTCGAAGGCGAGGTATGTTCCCTGTCCGAGGGCCATGGGAAGGGTGTTCGTTATACTGCAGGAAGCGTTTTTCAGCCAGAGATAACAGGGCAGCTCAAGAGGGATCTCACCCTGTGCGGTATGTCTTGCCCAGCCGTTGAAACGCAGCAGCTCCCCTCCGGAAGCGTTCCTCCCGAAGGGACTTCCCCAGTCTCCCGCCGCCGCCGTGGATACCACAAGGACCGTCACTATCAGGATCGCCAGGATATAATATTGTGTTTTCTTCTTGCCCGTTATATTCTCTTCCATTCCATTACAAAAAAACAGCGGATCATCTGTCCGATCCGCCTGACTGGCATGGAAGATCCCCGCGTAAACTAAAACACGCTCTCCGAAGGAGAGGATCCATCCATGCGATCCGGCGCTGGCAAATGCATTGCGATACGGGAAAGGCGTGTATCTGGCTTATCTCCTCATAGGGAGTATCACAGTGTCCGGCACGTCGGGATTCTCACCCGGTTCCACTTTAAACGGCTGTGTACCGTTCCCGTTTATACTATATCGATTTATCGTATTGTACTATCAATTTGATTAATTATCAAGCTTTAACGGGAATACCGTAAGATTTATATTCCGTTTATAAGGCTGAAGAGGCGGTCCGCGGCAAAGGCTGCGGGAGAGATACAAAAACCGGCCGGCCCCGTCTCCTGAGACAGGGGCTCGGCCCGGTTTTGACTTACGATATGTGTTTTCAGCGGTCCTCTCCCAGCACTTCCTCCAAGCACCTGAGAAGTTCCATGTTTTCTTCCGGAAGCTTCACCGCCACCCGGTACCATCCCTCTCCCAGTCCGATGTAATTGTCGCAGCTTCTTATCAGTATGCCCTTCTCGAGGAGTCTTTCCTTTAATACCGCCGGGCTGTGAAAGAGTATGTAGTTCGCTTTCGAATCGATGACCTTCATCCCAAGGCGCCTTAAGCCCTCCGCCAGGACGGGCCTTTCGCAGTGTATGACGGCATTGGCCTTCTCCAGGAACGAGGTGTCCTCCAGTGCCGCGATACCCGCCCTCTGGGCCGGGATCGAGATGTTCCAGGGCTGGGAAAGGACGCTCATGGCCTTCAGGAGGGAGCGGTCCGAACACAGGCAGTAGCCGAGCCTCAGGCCCGCCATGCCGAAGCTCTTGGTGAAGGCCTTCAGTATGAAAAGGCCGCTGTAATCCTCCAGCTTTCCCTTGAGGGTATGTTCGTCCCCTTCAGCGGTGAGGTCCAGGAAGCACTCGTCCGCGAAAAGGCGGATGCCCTTCTCCCTGCAGAACTCAAAGATCCTTTCCATAAGGGAGGCTTCGCAGAGCTTTCCCGTGGGATTGTTGGGGTTACAGATCATTACGAGATCCGGGCACTCATCCCGGATCATATCCAGGATATCCTCCCCTATCTCAAAGCCTTTATCCTCTCTGAGATGATAATAGATGATATTTTCACATCCGGATGAGCGCAGTGCGGATTCGTACTCCGAGAACGTCGGGGCCAGGATGAGGGCCTTTTCAGGCCTCAGGGCATTGCAGAAAAGAAAGATCACCTCCGCGGCTCCGGCGCCGCACAGGATATGTTCCTTCTTCACGCCCTCGAAACGGGCGATGGCGGAAATGAGTTCCCGGCAGTAGGTATCGGGATACCGGTCGATCTCGTCGGCGCAGTCCCTGACCGCCTGCTTTATGTGTTCGGGAGTGCCGTAGGGATTGATATTGGCGGAAAAATCGATTCTGACGGGGACGGTGTAAAGGTCTCCCCCGTGGGGATTTTCGGTGTCGTAGAGCATATGTCCTCCTAAATAAACAGCATCATCACGACGCAAACGCCCAGCATAAGGGCCGATGTGACGTACATCAGTCTGCAGCTCAGGGGTATGTCGCTGTTTTCTATCTCACGGATCTCGTCTCCGATATAGAGCTTTTCATGCAGCACCCCGTGGTACCATGCGTCCCCCGCCAGGCGGAGCCCCAGAAGGCCCGCGCAGACGGATTCGGTCTGGGCGGAATTCGGGCTGGCATGGTTGTAGCGGTC
>JAGACT010000025.1 GCA_017613995.1 Eubacteriaceae bacterium | reverse complement strand
GGATCTATGTAATCTTACCGGCATCTCCGTACCAACTTAAAGATTAGTTCCGAGTTATTGTACAATACGTCGGGGCATAAAGTCAATCCATTTGGAAAAGCATCTGAATTTTAGGCAGAAGCGGCAGCGAAAAAGCCGCGGACAGGTCCGCGGCTTCACACCTTAGCATTAACTCTTTTTCCTCCGGGCGGAACTCACCGCCGAAGCGCAGCATACAAGGCAGAGATACATGAGCGCGGCCAGGAGAGGAAGTCTCCCCGTGTAACCGGTCACGGGAGGCTTTTCCTCCAGTCTGTTGACGATTACGGTGACGCCGTCATCGTCTTCATATGGCTCCAGAGCGCGGTATCCCTCGGGCAGGGATCCCTGATCCTCCTTCCACGTGTACTCTATCTCTTCGCTCCCGGAGTACTTCGCGAGACCTTCCTCAGTGTAGGTCCAGCCGCGGTCGGAAGTAAGACTCACCTCTCTGATCACTTCTCCGTTCATCAGGAGCAAGACGGTGACGCTGTCGGGACGTTTGCCCTCGGAGTCATCATTGTCATCCCATAGCTTTCTTACACTGATATCGGTCGTAAGGGTATTCGTGAAGACGAACACCCCGTTCTCCCAGATTCCGGACGATGCGTATCCCGGGGTATCCTCCTCGGTCCAGATGTAGATTATCTCCTTTTTATCCGCATTGTACTTCGGCAGATCCTTTACCGTGACGCTCCAGCCGTTCTCATCGCTGAGCACGTAGGAATCCCCGTTGGAAAGGGTCACCGTCAGGTCGTCGGGACGGGTGTCTTCGGCGTTGTTCCCGTCGGCCCATATCTTCTTCGCACCGATCTGCACCGTATGGCACGTATTCGTGAAGATCACGCTGTCCTCACTGACGGCCTCCGCGCTCTGGGATGGATACGCGGCATAGTACTTCACGTTAACCAGGAGGCTTTCGCCGTCCGTACTCAGGGTAACCGCCGCGTAATACTTCTCTTCGCTGTATTCGATGTTGGGGTCGGGGGCTTCCGGCACGTTCTCTTCTATCATATATATATATGTTCTCATCCCGCCATCGGGCAGATCCGCATCCGCCGTGTATTCCATCGGATCGAACTCGATCAGTCCGGATGCGCCGCAGCCACGGGAAGCCTGTATGACGGAGGGATTGTCCGGGTCGGTAACGTCAGTCAGCCTGAACGTGAACCGGTCCGCCTCAATGGTCATTGCTTCTCCGCCGTCATTAACCAGAGACTTTGAGGCCTTCAGCACGGCCATCGCCCGGCCATCGAAATAGTTGTCGAAATTCGCGAATACGACGTCCGTCGCCAATGTCTGGTAATCCGGATCACTGTAGTATTTCTTGCTGATCCAGCCCTCCTTGCTGATCGTCCCCTTGAAGTAGTATATCCTCGGGTCATACCTGATGCCGTCGAATATGTACGCTCCGTTCTCGTCCGGAAACACCGTTCCCCCGTTGTACATAAAGGTGCCGTCATCATTCTTCACGGCGCCCTCCGGAGGCAGTTCCTCTATCATATATCTGAAAGTCTTCCCCACGTAGGGCAGAAGCTCCAGTGACGGCGCCTTGATGATATATCCGAAGTTTATGTTGCCATCCATGGAGTTGCCTGCGATAAGGGTATACTCCTCCAGGCTCTCCGCGCCTTCTGACGGCACCCAATGCCCTTCGGAGTTTTTAGTAAGATAGTTCGGTATCCAGATGACGTCGCGGTCCGTGGGATCCGTGGGCATCAGCGGAGGCATACCGTCCTCCGGGAATGCGGTGAGCTTGAATCGGAAGTCGTTTTCCTTAAGGGGCATATCCCCGTGAGCCTCGTCACGATGAAGGGATTTATGGGATGTAAGGTCGTAGGTGCTGACGAAATTGTAGCGGATCTGCATGTTCGAGCGGTGTCCGCCGCGTTCCAGATAGAAGAATTCCAGCGTATGGTAGGTGTTCCCCGCATAGGTCCTGTAGGATCCGTCGGATTCCTGCCTCCACCGGTATGCGTATTCACCGTTTTCTCCCAGTACGGCTTTTCGTCCTTCCTCTCCGCCACCGTATGCTTTAACGGCCTGTTCGAAGATAGTGGAATCGACCGTCACCACATCGGGATATTCGTAATTGTGGATCTCGACTTCTCCGGTAACGAAATTGATCGTGAGCCTCTGCGGATTGTGGATGCCTCCCACGTCGCCTATTAGCACTCCGTCTATGTAGACTCAGACATCGTCGTCGCCGGTAAATGTGAATACCATGTCCTCATATTCCCCGTAGGGATTCATTACCTGTCCCGTAGTCGGGATGGAGAACTCCGCCGTGATATGCACTCCGAGGAACAGATTCCCGTTTCCGAAGGGCAGGAACATGGGATTGTCCCCCTCGGTAACGGTGAATTCACCCGTTTCAGTATTGAGTTTCGCGTCTTCGCTGAAGGAACTGAATATGTAATATCCGTGCTCGTCCACAGTGAAGAACTCATTGCATCCATCGACCGTTTTCTTGGCGCTGCGGCCCTGGGAATCCGTCAGTTCGGTTAGGTTGAACAGGTAATTCAGGCTGGTTCCGCCGTTTTCCTGAGAGAGCACCGGATAACCGTCCTCCCCTAGGATGCCGTCCACGATGCCGGGTCGGGCAGGTCCGCCCTGCTTTGTATATTTATTCATGTCCGCCATGTCCGCGGTCTCTCCGCTCTGGAGGAACCACAGCGGCCCGAACGTGTTTATTCCGGTATCGTTGTAGACAGTGGTGCTTTTCCCCGAAGCGTCATAGACAGTATAGTCAAAACAGTCTATATAGGTTCCCGCTGGATTCGAGAGAGTATTCACCGTGTCCCCCAGAGCGGCGAATACCTCCGGGGAAGAGCAGGGCATGGCAAAGGCGGCCGACGCAGATACCACAGCCAGCACCGTTATCACTATCACCAGAACCCGCAGAAATTTCCCTGCCATGAACCATTCTCCCTTCAATAAATATTCCCAGAAATCCACATCGTTTCTTTCTATTCATTTATTTTAACACTTTTATGGGTAAGCCCGCATATAATAATCATGGTTTTTTTATAATCCCGCAGTTCGGATCCTCTGCCATCGGGACGAAACGCCAAGCGAAAAAAATATCGCTGAGCTATTGCAACCCACATGCATTTCATATATAATCAAATGGCTTTTTAATATAGATAATCAATTCGGAGAAGTACTCAAGTGGCCGAAGAGGCGCCCCTGCTAAGGGTGTAGGGCGTGAAAGCGTCGCGAGGGTTCAAATCCCTCCTTCTCCGCCATCGTTTTTTCCCGCTCGTCAGAGCGTTTTTTGTTTTCCTCGCATTCCGGCCCCGCAAACACCAAGTCCCGCCGGGCGCGCAGGCGCCTGACGGGACTTGGCAGGAATCCGTAAAGGATCCCGAAATGACTTACTGGTAGAAATTCTTGAGAAGGTTGAGCCTCTGGGGGAAGCGCAGCTTCCTGAGGCCCTTCGACTCGATCTGCCGTATCCTCTCCCGGGTGACCTTGAACTTCTCCCCTACCTCCTCCAGGGTGTAGGGTCTGTCGTATCCGATGCCGAAGCGCAGACTTATGATCTCCGCCTCCTTCGGAGTCAGGGTGGAGAGGGCCTTGTTGATGGCCTCCCTGAGCATCAGCGCCGTGACCACGTCCTCCGGAGAGGGGCTGGTCTCGTCGGGTATGAAGTCTCCGATCCTGCCGTCCTCCTCCTCGCTGACGGGACTGTCCAGGGATACCACGGTCTCGGCGTACTTTTTCGCTTCCTTGACCTTTCTGATATCCAGCGCCAGCTTTTCGGCGATCTCCGCGTCGGTGGCGTCCCTGCCCAGGGTAAGGTTGAGTTCCCTGGCGGCCTTGTCGATCCTGTTGATGAGCTCGAACATGTGCACCGGGATTCGGATCTGCCTGGATCCGTCCGCGATGGCCCTGGTGACTCCCTGGCGGATCCACCAGGTGGCGTACGTGGAGAACTTGTAGCCCTTGGTGTAATCGTACTTCTCCACCGCCTTCATGAGCCCGATGTTTCCTTCCTGTATCAGGTCCAGCAGCGACAGCCCCCTGCCCTGATAGCGCCTGGCGATGGATACCACCAGCCTGAGATTCGAATTTATCAACGTTTTTCTGGCTTCCCGGTCCCCGTTCATTATCCTTTGGCCCAGTTCGGTCTCCTCCTCAAAGGTCAGGAGCGGATACTTCGATGCATCCTTAAGATACATTCTGATGAAGTCCGATCCGTCAACTTCGTCACCGGAGCTGTCCGGATTTTCCGCGGCGACGCTCTCGGGAGATTCCACCTGTCCGGCGTTTACGAAATGCTCCGTGAGAAGGATCCCCTCCTCGTCCGCCAGGTCGTAGCTCTCCATAAGTTCCGACAGCTCTTCGAAGCGCATCTTCTGGGAGGATGAGGCCTCCCTGACGGCGGAGAACAGCTCCGGATACTTTTCAACTAATTCCTTGATGTCGTTTTCTCTGTCCATTTTTGGCCTCCGTATCTGATCTTTTCCGTAGATGATCTGCAGACACAGCCGGAAGATGATACCGCTTTCGTTTTTTTCAGGGCATACAGCCCGGTCGGCCGGACTTCCGGAAAGACTGAGACATCCCCTCTTTGAGGGCACATTAAATATGTATCTGTCTATTATAGCATCATGATCATAAGAAGATGATTGAAAAATCATTAAAAAATGATTATAGTCGGCGGACATATCCAAATTTTGAATAAGGCTATTGACACGGACCCGACGGATGAGTATAATCACTTCTTGTTAGCTGTCAATTAGTTAGACACCTAACTATTTTATTATCCCGGAGAGGTTCAAAAATGGATCATACCAGCTCCATGCTCTACCGTCTGAGGCATATCTCCCAGAGCGTCGTGCACACCGTGGAACGAAACGCCGGGGAGCATTCGTACTCGACGGTGTCACCGGTACAGATGATGATCCTGGACTGGCTGTCCCGCAGCGGGGACGCTCCCGTCTTCCAGAAGGACATCGCCCGCAGGTTCAACATCCGTCACTCCTCCGTCACAGCCATCATCCAGAACATGGAGAGAAACGCAGTGATAGAGCGCAGGGCAATGGAGACCGACGCCAGGCTGAAACGCATCCGCATCACCGAAAAGGGCGCCGAGCTCGCGGAAAAGTGCCGCGCCGACATGGACAGCATCGAGGAGCTGCTGCGTTCGGCCCTCACCGGGGAAGAGCTGGAAAGCTTCTTTGCAATAACCGGAAAACTTATACAGAGACTTGACGAAGGAGGCAGCAATGATAAAGAAACTTGCTAAAAGCGTCCGCGAATACACCGCGGCGGCCCTCATGTCCCCGGTATTCATCCTTATCGAAGTCGGATTCGATACGCTGATACCGCTGCTGATGGCAAAACTGATCGACAACGGAATAGAAAAGGGAGACATGGACTACGTCCTGAAGATGGGCGTGATACTGCTCTTCACGGCATTTGCCGCCCTGGGGGCCGGAGCCATGTCCGCGAAGGTGTCCTCTAAGGCCACCGCGGGCTTCGCGAAGAACTTAAGGCACGACATGTTCCACAAGGTCCAGGAGTTCTCCTTCGAGAACATCGACCGTTTCTCCACCGCCAGCATCATAACCCGTCTCACCACGGACGTGGCCAGGGTGCAGCAGGCATTCATGATGTCCATACGTATGGCGGTCAGGGCACCGCTGAACCTGGTCTTCGCGCTGATCATGGCCATATCCATCAACCCGGAGCTTTCGGTCATCTACGCGGTGGCCATACCCTTCCTGGCGGCGGCCCTCATACTGATCGGCAGGAGCGCCCACCCCATCTTCACCGAGGTGTTCAAGACCTACGACAGCCTGAACAACGTGGTGCAGGAGAACCTCCACGGCATCAGGGTGGTCAAGAGCTTCGTGCGGGAGGACTTCGAGATACAGAAGTTCAGCGGCATCTCGAAGATCATCTACAAACTGTTCATGAAGGCCGAGAGACGCCTGGCGGTCAACTTCCCCATCATGATGATCACGGTCAACTCATGCATCCTGACCATCGCCTGGCTGGGAGCCAAGCTCATCACCGTGGGATCCATGACCACCGGAAACCTCACCTCCCTCATTTCATACACCTTCCAGATGCTCTCGAGCCTCATGATGCTCTCCATGATCTTCGTCATGCTCATCATGTCCAGGGCCAGCGCCGAAAGGATCATCGAGATCCTGGACGAGGAGAGCACCATGCGGGAGAAGGAAGATCCCGTCATGGAGGTTAAGGACGGAAGCGTCTCCTTCAGCGGAGTGAGCTTCTCCTATTCCAACGACATGGAGCACCTGTCCCTGAAGGATATCGATCTTGAGATCGCCTCCGGCGAGACAGTGGGCATCCTGGGAGGCACGGGAAGCGGAAAGTCTTCCCTGGTGCAGCTCATACCCAGGCTCTATGACGTCACCACCGGCTGCGTCAGGGTGGGAGGAGTGGACGTCAGGGATTACCACATGGATACCCTCCGTGACCAGGTGGCCATGGTGCTTCAGAAGAACGAGCTGTTCTCCGGCACCATCAGGGACAACCTCAGGTGGGGCGATCCCGACGCCACCGACGAGCAGATCGTGACGGCATGCCGCCACGCCCAGGCCTCGGAGTTCATCGAAGCCTTCCCCGACGGATACGACACCATGCTCGAACAGGGCGGATCCAACGTCTCCGGCGGCCAGAAGCAGCGTCTGTGCATCGCCAGGGCCCTGCTGAAAAAGCCGAAGATCCTCATACTGGACGACTCCACCAGCGCGGTGGACACCCGCACCGAGGCAATGATCAGAAAGGCCTTCCGGGAGGATCTGCCGGACACCACGAAGTTCATCATAGCCCAGAGGGTATCCTCCATCATGGACGCCGACAAGATAATAGTCCTCAACGAGGGCAGGATAGACGGATTCGGCACCCACGAGGAGCTTCTCGGAAGCAATAAGATATATAAGCAGGTATACACTTCACAGACACAGGGAGGAGGACTGGCAAATGAGTAGCAGACAGATGAACATGCCGAGAAAACAGAAGCTGGACACCAGGACTCTCGGAAGACTGATGAAGTACCTGGGAGGAAAGAGAGTGTTCATTCTGGCGGTGGTCATAGTGTGCATCCTTATCGGAGCACTGGTGAACGTCAGGGGCACCACCTTTATCGGAAGCCTCATCGACAACGAGATCAAGCCCCTGCTGACCCAGAGCGGTCCCGTTAAGGATTTCACGTCCCTGGCCTCGGCCATCAGGACCATGGCCATCATCTACGTAATCGGAGTCGTGGTGCAGTACATAAAGGCCCTGCTCACCGCGTACCTTACCCAGGACGTCATGCGCAACGTCCGTGACGACATGTTCGTGCACATGCAGTCCCTGCCCATAAGGTATTTCGACACCAATACCTTCGGCGACATAATGAGCCACTACACCAACGATACGGATACCCTGAGGATGCTCTTCGCCCAGAGCATACCCCAGTTCATGGATTCGGCCATCACCCTGGTGACGACCCTGATCGCCATGATCAGGCTCAACATCCCCCTGACGGGCCTGGTGATCCTGTTCGTGGCCTTCATGATGATCTTCGTCGGAAAGATCGGAGGCGCCAGCGGAAAGTACTTCATCGCCCAGCAGCGCTCCCTCGGAGCCATGAACGGCTTCATCGAGGAGATGATCAACGGCCAGAAGGTCATCAAGGTCTTCACCCACGAGGAGCAGGCAAAGAAGGATTTCGACAGGCTCAACGAGGAGCTGTGCGGCAACGCCACGAAGGCCAACACCTTCGCCGGCATGATGATGCCCATCACTGCCAATCTCGGAAATATCCAGTACATCGTCACCGCGGTGGTGGGAAGCGCCATCGCCCTCAGGGGAGGCTCGGTGCTGACCCTGGGAATGCTCATATCGTTCCTGAACCTGTCCCGTAACTTCAACAGGCCCATCAGCATGGTGGCCTCCCAGCTCAACTCCGTGGTCATGGCCATCGCCGGAGCCCAGAGGATCTTCGAGCTGCTGGATGAGGAGCCCGAGCAGGACGAGGGATACGTGACCCTGGTGAACGCGGAATACTACGGCCCCGAGCTTCGGGAAGCGTCTTCCCGCACCGGCATCTGGGCGTGGAAGCATCCCCATCACGACGGCACCGTCACCTACACGAAACTGAAGGGAGACATCGTCTTCGACGGAGTGGACTTCTCCTACGACGGCGAGAAGCAGATACTGTATGATATCAACATGTACGCCCATCCTGGACAGAAGGTGGCCTTCGTCGGAGCCACGGGCGCCGGAAAGACCACCATCACGAACCTGATCAACCGCTTCTACGACATCGCGGACGGAAAGATCCGCTATGACGGGATAAACATCAACAAGATCAGGAAGCCGGACCTCAGGCGTTCCCTGGG
>JAGACT010000214.1 GCA_017613995.1 Eubacteriaceae bacterium | reverse complement strand
CCCACACCCCGGCCTTTGTGAGCACTCCGGAAAGGAGGGCGGAAGCCGGGGAGGGCGCCACGGGATGGGCTTTCGGCAGCCAGATGTGCAGTGGGAACATGCCTGCCTTGGCTCCGAAGCCGAAAAGGATAAGTCCGCCGGAGATATAAAGGATCCTTCTGTCCGCCAGGGCGAGTGATCTTTCATATATCTCCCCCAGCGAAAGGGTCCCCAGGGTGGAATACAGAAGCATCAGCCCCATCAGGGCCGCCAGGCCTCCGATGACGGCCACCGCCAGGTACGTTTCCCCGGCCTTCAGGGCGTCCCTGCTTTCCTCCTGCACCACCCAGGGGCAGGAGGCGAAGGACATGATCTCGAAAAAGACCAGGGCGGTCATCAGATCATCCGCCAGGAAGACCCCGCTGATGGCCCCTAGGGTCATCAGGCTGAAGAAATAGTAGCGCGACAGCTCCTCCTCCCCCCTGAAGTAATCGTGGGAGAAGAGGGCGCTGATCATCCACATGAAGGAGATTATAAGCATGTAGATCTTCCGAAAGCCGTCCAGCACGAAGCCCAGGCCGCCGCAGATCCGAAGGGAGAGCCCTGTTCCGTCGGGGATGCGCAGCGCGATGAAAACGCACAGGGCGAACTGAAGGACGCATGTCCCCAGGAACATGACGTAAAACTTGTTTTCGTTTTTTCTCAGAGCCGCCATTCCCGCCGCTGCGGCGGCAAAGGGCATGAATACGCTCAGCAGCATGTTTTCCTCCCGTTTATATCCAGCGGGGCATGTTCCCCGCGGCGTTCATGCACAGATCAGCGAAAAAGCCGCCCGCAAGGCCCATAACAAGACACAGCACCGAAGTGAGCGCCATGGGGAGAATCATCCTCCATCCGGGATCCCCGGTGCCGTTCAGGGACGGGGCGTCGGAGAAGAAGGCGCGCCTTACGGTGGTGAACATGTAGATCGCCGTCAGAAGAGCGCTGAAAATGATCGAAGCGCAGCCGGCGTAGGCGAAGACGCCCCCCATTTCCGCGGCCGCCGTCAGCAGCTGCCACTTTGACACGAAGCCCGCGAAGGGCGGCACTCCGGTCAGGGAAAGAGCCGCCAGAGTGAACGCCGTGAACGTAAGAGGCATCAGCCTTCCCATACCGTCCATCTCGTATACTTTCCTCCTGCCGCTTGCGTGCAGCACGCTTCCGGCCGCGAAGAAGGCAGTGATTTTCATCACAGCGTGGAACAGCATGTGCACAAAAGCCGCCGCCAGGCCGGAGACGTTCATCAGGAGGGCTCCGAAAAGGATGTAGGACAGGTTCGCCACGGTGGAGTAGGCGAGCCTTCTTTTCAGATCGGTCTCCCTGACGGCCATGGACGAACCGTACAGAATGCTGAAGGACACGACGCATATCAGAACGCCTCTGACGGGATCATCCGCAGAGAGGTCCCCGTACACGCACCACGTGAGGCGTATCACGGCGAACACCCCCGACTTGACCACCGCCACAGCGTGCAGCAGGGCCGTCACCGGAGTCGGTGCCACCGACGCTCTCGGCAGCCAGGCGTGCAGCGGGAACACCGCCGATTTCACCGAAAAACCCGCGAATCCCGCCAGATAGAAAAGCTTCGCCAGCTCTGCGCCGGATCCCGGGGAAGGAGTCAGGGTGAAGTACAGCATCGACAGGAACACCATGGCCGCTCCGCCCAGGGAATAGGTGAAGTAGGTCCTGGCTGCCCTCACGGACTCTTCGGTGTGATAATGCAGCACCAGGGGCACGGTGGTGAGGGTCAATGCCTCATAGAAGCAGTACAGGGTGAAATAGTTTCCCGCGAAGGCTATTCCCGCCGTGGCTCCGAAAGCCATCAGGAAAAATCCGAAGAACATTTCGGGCCTTTCGTCGTCCTCCATGTACTCCAGAGCATAGATCACCGTAAGGGGCCACAGGGTCGCGATGAGCCCCGCGAACAGCTGCGACGCCCCGTCGCAGGAAAAGCTCAGCACGAAGCGGTCCGATGCCTTAAGCAGCACGAAGCTCCCGCCCGGGCAGCTCAGAAGCGCATACCAGATGAGGGCGGAGGACACGAGAGTGAGCGTCAGGGAAAGCACCCCCGAGGCTTTTCTTATCCTCTTGCCGGAGATCATCACGGCCAGGCCCGAAACCAGCGGGATCAAAAATGCCGAGGTAAAGAGAATCCCAGTCATCCCGATGCCTCACAGTCCCAGGATGTAGGAGGCGATCTTTCCGGTCAGGGAAGTGAAGGTCCCGGAGAACACTCCAGCCGCCAGGGCGAAGACCGCCAGCAGGATCAGGGGGATCTTCATCAGAGCTCCGCCTTCCCTGCGGATGAAGTCCGTATCCGGCAGGCCTTCCATGCTGATCCCTTCTTTTCCGGGGAAGAAGGCCGACACGCTGATTGGCAGCAGATATCCCGCGGTCAGAAGGGCCGAGATCAGAAGCACCGCCGGCCCCGCCCAGCTTATGACCTCGAGGTCCGACGAAAGGCTCCCCAGGGCCAGGAACCACTTGGCGGTGAATCCCGCGAAGGGCGGTATGCCGATCAGGGAGAGGGAGGCCATGGTGAAGCAGGCGAAGGTCACCGGCATATATCTGCCCATGCCCCTGTAACCGCTGCATTCCCGTCTGCCCAGGTTGTAGATGACGCTTCCGGCGGTAAGGAACAGGCATATCTTCACCGAAGCGTGGAAGATCACCTGCAGCAGGGCTCCGGAAACGGAGGAGTTCTCCATCACGAAAAGCCCGAAGAGCACGTAGGATATCTGGCTCACCGAGGAATAGGCCAGCCTCTTTTTGAACACGTTCTCCCGGTAGGCCATCATGGAACCCATGAAAACCGTGATGAGGGACAGTATGCAAAGGGCGTACTGCACCCAGGTGCCCCTTACGGTATTGGCTCCGACGGTGAAGAACACCAGTCTTATGACCGCCAGCACTCCGGCCTTGGTGATGACGCCGGAAAGGACGGCGGAAGCGGGAGCGGGGGCCGCGGGATGGGCCGTCGGCAGCCATCCGTGCATTGGATACATGCCCGCCTTGGTGCAGAAACCAACAAGCCCGGCGAACAGGGCTCCCAGGATCAGGGGCAGCTCTGAGGCGGCCGCGGCGGGATCCAGGATCCCTCCCGGAGAAAACTCACCGGAGGAGGAGAGACCCGACAGCACGAAGATGCATCCCAGGCCCAGCAGGGCGCCGCCCATGGAATAGAACAGGTACTTCATGGCCGCCCGGGACGCTTCCTCCGTCTTTTCGTACAGTACCATGGGGACCGACAGCAGGGTGATCATCTCGAAGAAGAGGTACATCCCCACCAGGGTGGAGGAAAGATCCATGCCCGCTATGGCCCCGAGGGTCATCAGGTAGAAGGAGTAGAACATCTTCTCCGGATAGGAGCCTTCCTCCTCCTCCCGGTCCATGTACTTCAGGGAGAAGATCCCGGAGACAAGGAAACCCAGGGACGCCACCATGAGAAACATCTTTCCCAGGCTGTCGGGCCTCAGAGCGGCCCGCAGGGAAGGCGTCATGGAGAACACGGTCAGCCCCGCCTCCGGAGCGAAGCACAAGGCGGTGCACAGGGCTGCCTCCGCGGCCAGGGCGCATACCACATAGACGCACATGTATCTTCTTTCGCTGAATTTGAAAAACCAGATCATTATGCCCGCAAGGACGGGCAGAAGGATAACTGAAAGCATAAGCAGTTCCGACATGATCTTGACCTCCGGTTCAAAGTATTCCCGCAAACTTTTCCGACACCCGGGTCAGGAAGGATGCGAATATCCCCATGGACAGATTCAGAAGGGCGAACACCGTTCCGGGCACCGCGAAGGCCTTCTGGGCCTCCGTCCCGGCTCTGCCCGCCCGGGGCGGATCCTTGTAGGTGTAGATCCTTATCACCGTCCTGGCGAAGTAGAGGGTGTTCAGAAGGGTGCTCAGGGCTATGACGCCCAGCACAGTATATTTTTTGATATCAGAGGCAGCCAGGGCGGCTCCCCCCATCAGACATTTGGATACGAAGCCCATGGTGGCGGGCACTCCGATCATGCTCAGGGCTCCTGCCGTGAACACTATCCCCGCCAGGGGCACCGAATACCCCGCTCCCGTCAGATCGGAGAAGTGACGGGAGTCTCCCCGGCAGGCGCACAGCACGTCGGAGGACAGAAACAGGGAGGGCTTGACGGCGCTGTGGGCGAACATCTGATAGAGAGCCGCCGCGGTCCCCGCCAGGGGCGAGATCCCCGCCGCCATGTAGACGTAGCCGATCTGGCAGGCCGATGAGAAGGCCAGCATGCGGAAGATGTCGTCTTCCCGTATGGCGCTGACGCTGCCCACGATGACTCCCAGGACGCCGAACACGAACAGCACGTTGTTCATTCCCATGCCGTAGTACACGTCCTGGCCGAACACGTCCCGTATGATCTTCATGAGCAGGAAGATGTATCCCTTGCAGACCAGCCCGGACAGGATGGCCGAGGAAGCGGGAGCCGCCTCCGAATAGGTGTCGGACATCCAGATGTGGAACGGGAACAGCCCGCTCTTCACCGCCAGGCCGATGGACAGGAGGGCGGCGGAGCTGATAAGGGGCATGGCGTAGGTACCCGAGGAATACAGCGAGCAGACGCTCTCCTTAAGCTCCGGCATCAGCAGATATCCCGTTATGGCGTAGAGGATTATCAGTCCCATCATGAAAAGACCGGATCCCACCAGTGAAAAGATCATGTATCTCACAGAGGCCAGGATGCTCCGGCCGGTCCCCCGGGAAAAGAGGATCCCCGCGGAGGCCAGGGTGCTGATCTCTATGAATACGTAGCCCGTGAAGATGTCGTTGGTATAGCACAGCACCGTCAGGGATCCCATGATAAGGCATACGAGGGCGTGATAGTAGCCCCTCCTGCCCTTTTCGGTCTTCTCCCGGATGCTTCTGCCTCCTCCCAGGAGGATCAGCAGCATCACCAGGGAAAAGAAGCTGATCATGAAGGATTCCGTCATGCCCAGCCTGAGCTCGTTGCCCCAGGGATGGGGGAAATGGCCCATCATGTAGTATACGCTCTGTCCGCCGGACAGAAGATGGGCCGCCAGGGTCCCGTTTCCCAGAAGGGAGCAGCTCACAAGAAAGATGCACAGGCCCCTGGAGAACCTATCCCCGCTGAAACTGCATATCACCGAGGATATCAGTGACATCACGATCAGCAAAAGAGGAATGTCGTATATCATGCTCTTCCCTCCTTCGGATCGGAATGCACCAGCTCGTATATCTCGTCCAGGTCCAGGGTGCGGTATTCCCGGTAGAGCCGTATCATCAGGGAGAGCATCACCGCCGTGAAGGACACGGACACCACTATGCCGGTGAGCACCAGGCCCGCAGGCAGCGGGTTCACGTACTTCGCCGCCTCGGCGGCGCTGCCCGTTACGATGGGGGCCGTGCGTCCCCGGATGTATCCCGTGGCCGTAAGGAACAGATAGGACGCCGTCTCCATGATGTTGAGGCCTATTATCTTCTTGAAGAGGTTGCGGTGCAAAAGCAGCGAAGAGAAGCCCACCGCGAAAAGGACCACCGCGGCGCACTGCACTCTGGCATCCCATACCGACTGCAGGTTCATACTTCTCCTCCCGTAAAAATGGAATAGAAGCCGTACATGGTGCAGGCCACCACCGCGCCCACCGCAATGTTCAGGGGCAGTATCAGCCCGGCGGAGAATATCCTTCCCGCCTCTCCGGCGGAGAATATAGTTTCATGACCGTTGGCCCCGCACCAGAACGAGTAGCCCTTCGCCAGGGAATAGAATATCAGGGAGGATGCGGTTATGATCCTGTATCCCTTCATGCTCAGAAGTCCCTTTCCGTCCCTGCCCCGGGAGGTCATCCTTATGAGGATCATCGCTCCCGAAAGCACCGAGCCTCCCGCGAATCCTCCGCCGGGCCCCAGATGTCCGTTGAGTATGATATAGATGCCGAAGACCGCGATCACCGGCCCCAGTACCCTGGCGGTGCCCTCCAGGACCGTATCCGGGGATACGCCAAGCGTTTCCGGTCCGGCTCCCTTCGTCGGTTCGAGCATGAGGATGAATACCGCCACGGCAGCGGCGAACAGCACATGGGACTCTCCGAGGGTATCGAAGGCCCTGTAGTCCAGTATCACTCCGGACACCACGTTCAGGGCCCCGGTCTCCTCCAGAGCCATGGAATTGTACCTCAGGCTCACCTCTCCGGCATTGGCCGGGGTATCCGCGCTGGCGAAGGGAGGCAGGGCCTCCACGGTATACAGAAGGAACACGATTATAACGGCGCACAGTATCAGGCTCATGACGGGATAAAGCTTTCTGAAGGTTCCCGTCACGTCAGCTCTGATGGAAAACACTTCGGTACGGGCCCAGCGGCTGGATCCGCTGTCGGGATCTTCCCGGAAGGCTTCCCCGGAGGAAGCCGTCATCTCCGTCAGGTCGTAGCGGCCGCTGTCCCAGTCCCGGAACCATTCACGAAAGCTCTTCATCGGTCTGTTTCCCTCCGGCGTCCCTGATATCACGAAGTCTCCTGAGAGTCACGAACATCAGTATTCCAGATATCCCGGCTCCCACCGCGGCTTCGGTCACCGCCAGATCCGGTGCCTGCAGCAGGGCCCAGATGACGGACATGATAATGCTGTACGCCATGAAGATTATGAGGGACGCCATAAGGTTTTTCGTGGCGCAGGTGAAGATGCCGCATATGACCAGTATCGCCAGCAGCATTATCTCAAGATAGTCCATTCCCGTTCCCTCCGTTCTCCGTTTCGTCAATTACTATAAAATGCTCTCCCTTGCCGTCGTCCGCCTGCGCCTGCATCTTCGCGAGAAGGTGGGAGGAGAGGGGGGCGGATATCCACTGGAAGGCCGCTATAAGTATCAGCTTGAAGGAAAAGTCCCAGTCCAGCCGGTACAGCGCCAGGCCCAGAAATATCAGCGTCAGGGAAAGGGTGTCGATGATCCCCGCGCACTGCATGCGGTTCATGGCGTAGCGGAAGCGGTAGACACCGAGAAGCCC
Organism: Eubacteriaceae bacterium; assembly: GCA_017613995.1. Classification (GTDB taxonomy): domain Bacteria; phylum Bacillota; class Clostridia; order Eubacteriales; family Anaerofustaceae; genus RUG14186. The sequence continues at coordinate 5,787 of JAGACT010000214.1, read as the reverse complement.
CACCCCGGCGCAGAAGGTGCCGGAAACGATCAGCATGCCCGAAAGCATGAGCCTTATCTGAGCGCTCATTTTCCGTCCCCCTTTCTTCCTCCGCTGACTGATGTGATAACCGCCACGGCGAGGAAACTGATCATGCAGTATATGAGGCACACGTCCAGGAGCCAGTCCTCCGAGAGGAACACGGAGAGCACCGCCAGCGACACGGTGCACAGGCTCCCCGTGATATTAATGCCCATTATGCGGTCGGAGAGCCTCGGCCCTGCTATCGCCCTTACAAGGCCCAGGAACATCCCCAGGGCCAGCAGCGCCAGTACGGCATCAAAAAGAAGATAGAATCGGTCCATTATAAAGCTCATTTTTCCATCCTCCTTATCCATTTCTGCAGTACAGCGTCCCGTGAAGTATCAAGAAGGCTCCGGTCCAGGCAGTGCACCGTGTAAACGTCGCCCTCGACGCCCACGGTTATGGTGCCCGGGGTCAGTGTTATGGAGTTGGCCAGCAGATATCTTCCGAGGCGGGTCCGCAGATCCGCCCTGAAGGTCACCATGCACGGTTCGGTATGTTTGTTTTTGTCGAGGATCAGCCTCATGACGGATATGTTCGCCTTTACGATCTGAAAGAAAAGAATGAACACGTAGACGGAAAAGAGAGGGATCCTTCCGATAACGGAGATATCCTTCCTGAGGGTGTATCCGAAGAACAGCCGGGACGCGGCCATTGCCAGGGCCGTCACGGCAAGGCCCGTCAGCAGGATCTCGGCATCGATCCTTCCGCAGAGTATTATCCAGAACACGTAAAGGAACAGTGTCACTGCCGTGCCTCCCTGAAATGGTTTTACCAATTTTACCACTAACGGCGGCGCTGTTCAACACACTCGGCTCTTCGAAAGCGCATCGGGTCTTCCTCTCCGGGATCATGACGCGAAAAAAGCTCCCTCTTCCGAAAGAAGGAGCCATTCGGGCGGGGGCCCGGATCACTCTTCCGTGACCCGCCCGTGGTCCACACCGTAGATCCTGTCGCAGACCCTTTCGCACAGCGTCCTGTTGTGGGATATGAAGACGAAGGAAGCGCCTTTTTTCTTCTGGTATTCCCTGAGCATGTTGATTATCTGCCCCTGGGAGATAACGTCGAGCATGCTGGTGGGTTCGTCCAGTATGATGACTTCGGGCTCGAATGACAGTATCCTCGAGAGGGCCGCTCTCTGCAGTTCCCCGCCGGTGAGCTCCGAGGGCTTTCGCAGAAGATGTTCGCGGTGGAGCCCGAAGCGTGGGAGCTTACCGTCACGGACGGTGCGGCGGATACTGAACCGATACCCGAAAAGGAGAACAACCCCTCCACCGGATCCGGAGAGCGGTTCTATCTGACCCTGATCCTTTCCGCGGTGGCGCTTGCCGTTATAGCGGCGTCCGCGGACGGAAGGATCCGATTCAGAAGCATTCGCCGCTGAACGAAATAATCATGACGGAGAGCCACGGCTCTCCGTTTTTTTCTCGCGGCGATTTCCGGAAGATCCTGCCCCCGGCTCATCCGAAACGGTTGCTTCAGAAAGTGATTCAAGTTATACTTGAAAAAGAAATGTAAACTTCAAGCCCTGCCCGCTTAACTTTTCCTCCGGTTTTCCGTATCATTACGACGCAGGGAGGAAATCGATCATGGAAGGAAAACAGACCGCTTACTATCTGATCAACGGAACCACAGTCGGAAGGAGGATCACCTGGGACGATACGGTCTCGGACAGCCTGTTTACTGAGGGCAGATGGGGTCCGGACCCGATGTTTCTTATCCTCAGAAGTCTGTGTGACGCATGCCGTCCGCAGTCCGAAAGGACTGAAAACACAGGATGGGACGGGGACGTGACGTACGGGATCACGCAGATCCCGGAGAAGGAGGCCATGGAACTCATCACGGATCAGACGATGGATTTTCTGATCGGGAAGTGGAAAAAGGAGTACGCCGAAGACAAAAGGAACTGGGATAAGCATCCGGGATGGTTCGCCAAGCACGTTACCACGGAATTCGTGCTCAACGGAGTCAGAAGGCGGCTGACGGTGGAGGAGCTGGGGCTCGACAGGGTGTATGAAGGATACTTCGAGTCCATCCAGAAACTCCTGGAAAAGGATCTGGAAGATTACGGGGCAGTCATCACGGCAAGCTGGGGATTTTTGGATTAAGGAGGGTATGAACATGACGATGACGACAGGAGAGCGGATCAGGAGACTGAGGGAAGAGAGGGGCCTGACCCAGGACAGGCTGGCGGGAAAGCTCGGAGTGAGCTTTCAGGCCGTTTCATCCTGGGAGAGGGACGAATACCTTCCCAGTCTGGAAAACCTCATCCAGCTGGCTGAAATACTGGACGTATCGACGTCCGCCATCCTTGAAGAGAGGACCTATTCGTTCGAAACGAAGCAGGCCATCTACGACTGGACGCACATGAAGACCTTCGTGAAGACCACGTCCAAGGTCCTCGGTCTCACCGATACGTCCAGAGCCCTGGCTTTCGCCCTGAAGGCCCATGAGGATCAGAAAAGGAAAAAGTCGGATATCCCGTATATCTGTCACCCCCTTACCGTGGCCTGCCACGCCCTGGCCCTGGGCGTCAGAAAGGACGAAGTCGTCGCGGCATGCCTCCTTCACGACGTGATAGAGGACTGCGGAATAACCGCGGAGGAGCTTCCCGTGAGCGACAGGACGAAGGAGATAGTCCTCCTTCTGACCCATGAGAAGGAGGACGGGGAGAACCGGGACAGGCTCATGAAGGAATATTACGGGAAGCTTGCCAGGGACCCCGACGCGGCTCTGGTAAAATGCCTCGACCGGTGCAACAATCTCACCACCATGGCCTGGGGCCTCAGCCGGGAGCGCATCTGCAGGATGATCCGCGAGACCGAGGAATACTTCCCGGCCCTTATGAAGACCGTAAAGAACACTCCGGAATACAATGACGCCGCCTGGCTCATCCAGTACCACATGGACAGCATGCTGGATATCTTCAAGAGGCTTCTGTAGAAAAATCGCAGCGAAGCCGAAAACGGGAGAGGATGGACGCTCAGTCCCGGAGGATATCGTGAAAAACAAAAAAGCAGTCTGTTATCTGACAGACTGCTTTTAGTTCGGTCGGCTCAGCCGGTAAGGTTCGGCAGGTGCGCTGCCGCTCACTGTCCGGGAAAGATCCTACTGCTGCTGATCGGATCTTGCCCACTGAGAAAAGTACATGACTCCGCAGTAGCCTCCGTGTTCGCTGGTGTGGAAGCCCAGCGTATCGTTATCGTTAAACCAGAAAATGATATCCTCGGCTTCGCCGGTCTCATAGGAAATGTGCATCATGTATTCGTCGCCGCTGTTGAATTCGTGATAATCGTACATTTCAAACGTAAAGGCGCACGTGCCGCCTTCCTGTCTGGAAAAGACGCCGCTCCCGTCCTCGCCGAATGTCAGGATCACCGGCGGCCAGTCGGTGGCATACCACTCGCCTATAAGCTTTTCACGCTGGGCTGCGAGATCGTCGGGATCGTCCGTCTGCACGTCGGCCGCAGGCCCGGGTTCACCGACAGCGGTCCCCGTTTCGTCGGTTTTCGCGTCGTCCTTTGTTTTACCGCCGCAGGCTGCTAAAGACAGTATCAGCACGGTAACGATAAACAGTATCAAGTACTTTTTCATAGGTAAAGTCCTCCAGTTCACTTGTCTGGGTACAGTATAGCACAGTCCGCACCCCGATCGAACAGGATCGGTGAACATGACATGGCGAACTTATGCGGCGGTACCGGTCTTTTCGGTCCCATGGATCATTCCATGGTGAGCACAGCCTTGATCCCGTTGCCTTTGCGGGGTCCGTCGAACGCGGTGTTTATCTCCTCGAAGGGATAGTATTCGATCATTTTGTCGAAGGGGAAGCGCCCGTCGCGGTAGTACTCGATGAGTTTGGGACTGAACAGCTTCGGAATACAGCTTCGGAATGGCGTCGCCCTCCACTATGCCTATAAGGCTCTTGGCTTCTCCCATAAGCTCCTGCTGTATGTTGAGAGTTATGTCCCCGGTGGCGCCCAGGACCGCGCAGGTTCCAAGGAAGCGCAGGCATGCCAGCGCGTTTTTCACGGAAGAGGGGATGCCTGTGGTATCGATGGAGTACTCCGCTCCTCCGCCCGTGATCTCCTTTACTGCCGCGGCAACGTCCGGCGTGTTCATGGAATTGATGGCATGGGTCGCACCCAGTTCGACCGCCAGATCGAGGTTGCTGTCCTTGATATCCACGGCGATTATCCTTTCGCATCCGCTGATACGGGCCGCCATGATGGCGCTCATACCCACCGCGCCGCATCCGAAAACTACGATGCCGGATCCGAATTCGGGGCGGAGCCTGTTGAGAACCGCTCCCGCACCGGTCTGTATGCCGCATCCCAGGGGAGCGACCACCTTCAGATCCAGGTCTTTCCAGGGCAGCCTGACCGCGCTGGCCGCGCTGACCACGGCATACTGGGCAAAGCCGGACTGTCCGAAGAAAGAATGGATCGGCTTGCCGTCTTTCGAGATGCGTGTGGTCCCGTCGGGCATAACGCCTCCGAAGTTGATGGCATTGAAGTTCTCGCAGGCATGCTGGTGTCCGCTGAGGCAGTTGCGGCAGCTGCCGCAGAAACCGAAGGACATGACGACCCTGTCTCCGACGGAGAATTCCCTGACACTGCGGCCAACGGCTTCCACCGTGCCGCTTCCCTCATGACCCAGCACTGCCGGCAGGGGGGCGGGAATGACCTGTCTGCGGGCCGCGGTGTCGGTGTGACAGACACCGCAGGCGGCGATCTTTACAAGGATCTCGTCGTCCTTCGGTTCCGCCAGATCGACTTCCTCGATCCTGAACGGGTCTGCTATGTTCCATGTGACTGCTGCTTTCATTTTCATTGCTTTTTTTCCTCCTGTGGTAGTAAATGTAAAGCATTTGGAGTAATTATCAGATCATAAGCTTTCGGAGCATTTTGAGAAATACGCCGCCGGCTTATTCTTTTCCGCCTGGACAGCCTCCCGGGCACGGCTTTTGACAGGTTTTTGATTTTGTACTCTGCTACGTTCCCGTATCCACAGACACCCCCCGGGGGTATCACTCTGAGACTACAATACACCCCCGGGGGTATATGTCAGGAGTTTTTTGCGAACGGGACCGTTTTACGCGGAAAACGTCCGATTATCTGAAAGATCCGGCATCAGGCATCTCTTTTCACGGATACGAAAAACTCGGAATTGCACACCTTCTCGATTGAAGGTATAATTGTACAGGAAATGGGCGAAATGCCCGCGAATGAACTGATTTTCATCTGCAGCCCCGAAGGGGATCTTCCCCGGTACGGAACCCGGAAAGACGTGGAAGCTCCCGCCGGGCTGTTCACAGAAGCAAAAGAGAAAGAAGGAGCACAAAATGAAGAACAGACTTATCATGGATCTGCATACCCACACGCTGGCATCGGGCCACGCCTACGGCACGGTCAGGGAGAACGCCCTCGCCGCCAGTGAGAAGAACCTGGCGGGGCTCGGCCTCACGGAGCACGGTCCCGGCATGCCCGGTTCCTGCCATCCCCTTTACTTCACCAACATCGACTATGTCCCCAGACAGCTTTACGGGGTCAACATCTATTACGGTGTGGAGAACGACATGCTGGAGGACGGGACCATGTCCCTGAAGGATTTCGGTATGTCAAAGCTGGATTACGCCATAGTCGGAATACACGCGACCTGCTACAAGGACCTGGGTATCGCAAAGAACACCGAGAACCTTATAAAGTGCATGTCCCATCCGAAGGT
>JAGACT010000213.1 GCA_017613995.1 Eubacteriaceae bacterium | reverse complement strand
GCCGCATTCGCGATCTGATAAGATAGCGAATGCGGCCGCACATATTTGGTCACATGTCAAGTACTTTCCAATAAAAAAGTCCCCCCCTGCTATAAAAAATGTAGCTGGGGGGGATGCGTCATCTTAACTTAATGACATTGCCCCTTCGGGGCGCCTTTTTGTCTTCGGGGGGCTTTGTCCTTGCAAGAAGCCGAAGCTGTGCTATAATTAACAGACGGAAAGCCCGGGAGGGCGGCTCCGCAATCCACTTTCAGGAGAACGAAATGAAGGGCATAATTCTCGCCGGAGGCAGCGGCACCAGGCTGTATCCTCTCACGATGGTCACCTCAAAGCAGCTATTGCCGGTATACGACAAACCCATGATATACTATCCGCTGTCCACCCTCATGCTGGCGGGCATCCGCGACATCCTGATCATCTCCACTCCCGTGGACCTTCCGAATTTCGAGAGGCTCCTGGGGGACGGTTCCGACTACGGCCTGAGACTCAGCTACAAAGTCCAGCCCTCGCCGGACGGCCTTGCCCAGGCCTTCATCATCGGAGAGGAATTCATAGGGGACGACGACGTGGCCATGGTCCTGGGGGACAACATCTTCTACGGCAACGGTTTCTCAGGAGTCCTGAGGGAAGCCGCTTCCAACGTCACGGAGGGATACGCCACCGTATTCGGCTACTACGTGCCGGATCCCGAGCGCTTCGGTGTGGTGGAGTTCGACTCCTCCGGAAAGGTCATCAGCGTGGAGGAAAAACCGAAGGTCCCCAAGAGCAACTACTGCATCACGGGACTGTACTTCTATGACAACACCGTCGTGAAAAAGGCGAAGAGCATAAAACCCAGCGCCAGGGGCGAACTGGAGATCACGGACGTCAACAGGCTGTACCTCGAGGAGGACCGCCTGAAGGTGAAGCTACTGGGAAGGGGCTACGCCTGGCTGGACACCGGCACCATGGAGAGCCTCTTCGACGCCTCCAACTTCGTCAAGACCGTGGAGAGCCGCCAGGGCATCATGGTCAGCGCCGTGGAGGAGATAGCCTACACCAACGGCTGGATCGACAGGGAAACCCTTATGGCAGCCGCGGAACGCTACGGCAAGTCCCCCTACGGGGAACACCTGAGAAGCGTGGCCGACGGAAAGATAATGTATTAGAGGCAAGATTATGAACATCTACGAGAGCTCCCTGAGCGGAGTATTCATCTGCGAGCCCCTGGTCCACGGAGACCACCGGGGATATTTCATGGAGACCTTCACCCAGAAGGAACTGGACGAGGCCCTGGGAAAAAGCGTCGTTTTCCTGCAGGACAACGAGAGCTTCACCGAAAAGAAGGGAACCCTGAGGGGCCTGCACTTCCAGAACGCCCCCAGCGCCCAGGCCAAGCTCATCCGGGTGACCGACGGAGCCGTGCTGGACGTGGCGGTGGACATAAGAAAGGGCAGCCCCAACTACCTCAAGTGGGTGGGAGTGGAGCTTTCCGCCGACAACAAAAGGCAGATCTACATCCCCCGGGGATTCGCCCACGGCTTTTTGACCCTCACCGACAACGTCCGCTTCCTCTATAAAGTGGACAGCTACTACGACGCGGCGGCGGACCGGGGCATAAGCTTCAGGGATCCCTCCATCGGGGTGGACTGGGGATGCGATAACCCGATCCTTTCCGACAAGGACGCCAACGCGGTGCTGCTGGCGGATTCCGACTGCAACTTCGTTTACGGGGAGATATGATCCCATACGATACCGAAAGGAGAATGCTTCCGAACCGACTGCGGAAGCGATGACGGCATGAAGATACTCGTTACCGGAGGAGCCGGCTTCATCGGCTCGAACTTCGTTTATTACCTTCTTAAGAACCATCTCGAAGACACGGTGGTCTGCCTGGACGACCTTACCTACGCGGGAAACCTGTCCACCCTAAAGGAGGCCCTGGAGAACGACAGGTTCACCTTCGTCAAGGGCAATATCGCGGACCGGGACCTGGTGGATTCCCTTTTTGACAGGGAAAGGCCCGACGTGGTGGTGAATTTCGCTGCGGAATCCCACGTGGACCGCTCCATCCTGGATCCGGGACTGTTTCTGACCACCAACGTCATGGGCACCCAGGTCATGATGGACGCCTGCCGCAGGTATAAGACGGGACGTTTCCACCAGGTGTCCACCGACGAGGTGTACGGGGACCTGCCGCTGGACCGGCCGGACCTGTTCTTCACCGAGCAGACCCCCATACATGCCTCCAGCCCCTATTCGGCCTCCAAGGCCTCTGCGGACCTGCTGGCGGGGGCATATCACCGCACCTACGGCCTGCCGGTGACCATCTCCCGCTGTTCCAACAACTACGGGCCCTTCCACTTCCCGGAGAAGCTGATCCCCCTGATCATCACCAGGGCCCTGGCGGACGAGACCATCCCCGTGTACGGCACCGGCGAGAACGTCCGCGACTGGCTGTACGTGGAGGACCACTGCAGCGCCATCGACCTGATAATAAGAAAGGGCACTCCGGGGGAGGTCTACAACATCGGAGGGCACAACGAGCGCACCAACATCGACGTGGTGAAGACCGTGCTGGCCGAGCTGGGAAAGCCCGAGAGCCTCATAACCTACGTCACGGACCGTCCCGGCCACGACATGCGCTACGCCATAGATCCCGCCAAGATCGGGCGCGAGCTGGGCTGGCAGCCCACCACCCGTTTCGAGGAGGGCATCGCAAAAACGGTAAGATGGTATCTCGAACACCGGGAGTGGTGGGAGGAGATCATCTCCGGAGAATACAGGAACTATTATGAAAAGATGTACGCGTCCAGATAAGAAAACTATCCTCAGGACAGCCTGTCTGGCACTGGCTCTGATGCTGTGCCTGTCCCTGGCCTCCTGCGCTGCGGACTCCCGCAGGGAGGGCCGCACGGTAAAGATCGCCCTGCTGTCGGGACAGGCTTCCACGGAGGCCTCCGCCGCCTTTGCAGGCGAGTTCGAGGCGGCCATGGCGGAACTGTCCGACGACGATATCACCTATGACGTGACGGTGATGCTGGCGGGAGGATCCTCCTCGAAGCAGGCCGCCCAGGCGGACATGTGCTGCCTTCAGGACTACGACATGATCGTCATCGAGCCCGCCGATCCCTCCAAGGGGGACGAGCTTCTGGGAAGATGCGTGAGATACGTGCCTCTGGAGGAGGCCGAAAGCCGGGAGGACGGCGAAGAAGGAGACGATGAGGACGGGGAGGAGGACCCGGACATATGGGCTGCCTACGAGAAGACGGCCGAGAACGGCTCCTATTCCGACGAGCGGGTGAACGCCGAGCCCCGGCAGTATCCCTTCGGAGTGTACGATCCCCCCACCGTTCCCGAGACCGTGCCGGTGGTGTTCGCGGGACTTATCCCGGTGATAACCCCCAGAGAGGAGCCGGAAGAGGATACGGAGGATGCGGGACCCGTCATGCCCGATCCGGTATGGTGCGTGGCGGCCTTCGACTGTCAGGCCGTGGCCCTGGCCCTGGCGGATGACATCATCGAAAAGAGGCTTCTTCGGGACGTGAACGGCGACGGGAAGGCGGCCTACGCCTTCGTGTGCACCGATCCGTCCAATCCCGTGAACCAGGCCGTAATGAATACCGTAAAGGCTTCCCTCACCGAGGCCGTGCCGGGATCGGAACAGGCTTTCACGTGCTTCATGGCCCTGTCCGAGGACGCCTTCGTGGAAAGGCTCATCTACTACATGACCGGAAACCTGGCGGCGGACCTGATAATAGCCCTGGATGACGACGCCATCGACTATACGGATACCTTCAGCGCCGTGTGCGGCTACGAGGAGGACGAAGCGAAGCGCCATGACGTGACCTTCGATCTGGGAGACGAGCTGCTGCTGGCGGGCATCGGCCATTCCGACTTCATCAGAGTCATGTTCGAGGAAGGGACCCTGTCCTCCCTGGTGATCCCCGATCCCTGGGAACTGGCCCGGGCCGTGGCCGAAAGATGCGTTGCCCTGGCGGCGGGGGAGGACCCGGAAGACGTGTACCTGGAGAGCGTCACCGCCCGGGATGAATCCGAAGGAGAATAACGATATGCCCCTCGGGACCCTTTCGGGTCCCGTTTCAATGTTCAAGGCATAAAAAAGTGCCTCCTTCGTTTTGCATCGGGGGCAGGTTATATTACAATACACGGTATGGAAAAAATAATGGCACTTTACAGGCGCTTCCGGCACCTGATAAACTACGGATTCTTCGGCTGCGTGACGACCGGGGTCAACTGGGCGGCGTACGCCCTTATGGCCGGGCCCCTGGGGATGGACTACCGCATCTCCAACGTGCTGGCGTGGTTCATCTCGGTGTGCGTGGCCTACGCCACCAACCGCCGCTGGGTATTCGAGGGGGACGACGAGAACATCACCCGGGAAATATTCAGATTCTTCGCCGCCAGGGGCTTCACCGGAGCGGTGGAGATCCTGCTGCTGCCCGCGCTGGTGAGCTGGGGAATGGACATGTCCCTTTTCGGAGTGGAGAACTTCGTCGCCAAGATCACCGTCACCGTCATCAACATCATCCTCAACTACATACTCTCGAGGCTCTTCGTTTTCAAGGGAGCCAGAAGATAGAGATCCCTCCGGCTCCGCCGGAGTTTTTTATTCCGTCCAGCCCAGCTTTCCCAGGATCACGGCCAGCTTCGTCAGGGGCAGCCCCATGACGTTTTCGTAGTTTCCCTCTATGCGCTCCACGAAGACGCGGCCCCTTCCCTGGATGCCGTAGGCTCCCGCCTTGTCCATGGGCTCGCCGGTGGCGATGTAGCGCTCGATCTCCTTCTGAGCGATCTCCCGGAAGCTCACCCGGGTCTCCTCCGCGAAGCTCACGGTATGCTCCCGGCTCATGAGGCACACCCCGGTATATACGCTGTGGGTGGCTCCCGAAAGCTCCGTCAGCATCCTTTTGGCGTCCGCCTCGTCCGCGGGCTTTCCCATCACCTCGTCTCCGAGCACCACGCAGGTGTCCGCGGCCACGATCAGATCCCATCCGAGGTCCTTGATCTCCGAGGCTGCTTTGGCCTTCATGCAGCTCACGTGCATGACGCAGTCCTCCCAGGACGCGCCTTCCGGGAAGGTCTCGTCCGCGTCGGGTGACACGGCAGCGAAATCCTCCGTTATGTATTTCATCAGCTCCGCCCGTCTCGGGGAGCGGCTGGCAAGAACTATCCTTTTCATGAAATCCTCCCTGTTATCGATTATTAATTATAGCTTAATTGCTTTCATGTTTGCATGCCTATGGGGTATAATGTTATGAAGAACTTCTGTCTTTGGAGCACATTTCAGTGGAATATCAACAGTACGGCAAAAGAAACAATAAAGCGGCGGTATGGGTCATAGTCGTCGTCGCTTTGCTTATAATAACGAACCTTATCACCTTCCTGGTATGCACCAGGCTCCCGTACTTCGCGGCCGCCGCGAAGCCGGGCAGCGGCGGAGGCGAGACCACCACCACCGACCCCAAGGTGGAAAAGCTCCTGTTCCTCATCGGAGAGCTCAGGGAAAACTACTACTTCGAGCTGGACGAGGACTACATGTGGGAGGAGATCTACAAGGGCCTGCTGGCAGGCACCGGGGACCGCTACGCCGAGTACCTCACTGCGGAGGAATACGAGGAGTATTCCGTGACGCTGGAGGGAAGCTACTCCGGCATAGGGATACAGATGTCCAACGACGATGAAGGCAACGTGCTGATAGTCGGCGTGTTCAACGGTTCTCCCGCCTACGGCGCGGGGCTCCAGGTGGGGGACATCATAGTCCGGGCGGACGAGGAATCTCTCCTGGGCAAGGGAGCCACCTACGCGGTGAGTTTCATAAGGGGCCCCGAGGGCTCCACCGTGACCCTGGAGATCCTCCGGGACGGCGAGACCTTCACCGTGGACATAGTCCGTGACAGGATCGAGCTGGTGTACGTTGAGAGCAGGATGCTCACCGACGACATAGGATACATCTACATCTCCGAATTCGAGACCAATACCTACGAGCAGTTCGCCCAGGCCGTGACCGAGCTGGAAGCCATGGGGATGAAGGCCCTGGTGCTGGACATCAGGAAGAATCCCGGAGGCCTTGTCAGCGAGGCGGTGCAGATCGCGGACGACCTGCTGCCCCGCTGCCAGGTGATCTACACCGTCAACGCCAGGGGAGAGCGCTCCAGCTACGATTCCGACGAATATGTCCGCACGGACATCCCCGTGACGCTGCTGGTGGACGATTATTCCGCCAGTTCATCGGAGATACTCACCGTGGCTTTAAAGGACAACGGCAGGGTGACCGTGATCGGCATCACCACCTACGGCAAGGGCATCGTCCAGGTGCTCATGCCCCTTTCGGACGGATCGATGTACAAATATACCTTTGCGGAATACTTCGGACCCAACGGCACGAAGATCCACGAAGCCGGCGTGGAACCGGACATTATCGTGGAGCTTCCGGAAGAATACCGGAACCTGGATATCCACCTGGTGCCGTTCGAGTACGATTACCAGCTTCAGAAAGCCATAGAATACCTGGAGGAAGAAATTGGACAATAACAGTGACGACAAGTCCCTAAAGGAAAAGAAAGCCCGCAGGCGGATTGTTTCCCAGAAGAGCTCATCCGCCCTCGGCCCGGAACCCATAAACGAACTGGTCCCCGAAGAGGCTGCCCTCGTGCGGGACGAGACCGTGGTGCTTCCGGTGAAGGAGACCGTCGAAGCCTCCGGGATACCGGACGATACCGACGGTATGGACGCGACCATAATCGCGGCCTCCATCGGAGCGTCTTCCGAGGAAGCCTCCGAAGAGCCGGGAGGAAAAAAGTCTTCCAGGAAGAAGAGAAGAAGAACAGCCAGGAGCAAAAAGCCCCTGTGGAAGAGGATAATCCTCACCATGATCGTGACCGTGCTCATCCTCGGCATGCTGGGGGGAGCGGGAGGACTCTACTACATCTGGAAGGTCATGTCCGAGGCCCCGCCTCTGGACCTCACGAAGCTGACGTTCATGGATCCTTCCGTCATCTACGACATCAACGGCAACTTCTACCAGGAGCTGCAGACCAGCGAGAAGAGGGAGAACGTTACCATCCAGCAGGTGCCGGAGCTGATACAGCTGGCCTTTGTGTCCATTGAGGACCAGAGGTTCTATTCCCATTTCGGCGTGGACATAAGAGGTACGGTGAAGGCCGTCCTCGGAGTCCTGACCACGGGAAGCACCGAGGGAATGGGCGGAAGCACCATCACCCAGCAGCTGATCAAGCAGACCCACCTTTCCAGCGAGACCACCATCAAGCGTAAGATCAAGGAGTGGCGTCTGGCCTACGAGCTGGAGCAGACCCTCTCCAAGAGGGAGATACTGCAGTCATACCTGAACAAGATAAACCTGAGCTACGCGTGGGGAGTCCAGAGCGCCGCCGAGATGTACTTCGGACTGGACGTGAAGGACCTGTCCATCGCCCAGGCTGCCACCCTGGCGGCCATCATGAAGGCTCCTACCTACTACAACCCCTACCTCTACACCGAGGACGAGGACGGCAACTCCTACCTGGTGAGGATGACGGACGAGAACGGCAACACCTACATCGTCCAGGACGATCCCAGCAAGGAGAGGGCCCTTAACATCATCGACAAGATGCTGGAGCTGGGCCACATCTCCGAGAGGGAGTACGAGATAGCCGTCGCGGAGATAAAGGAGAACCGCATCGGCCTGGTTGCCCCCCACTGGTCCAGCGACTACACCTTCTTCACCGACGCGGTGTACGACGAGGTGCTGGAAGACCTGATGGAGAAGTACGGCTACTCCTACGACGAGGCTGTGAACCTCATGCTCAACGGAGGCATCTCCATCTACTCCACCATCGATCCCCAGGTCCAGAGTTCCCTGGACTACTACGGAAGCGTGGACGACATGTTCCCGGATCAGACCTGGGAAGCCGAGGAAGCCGGCAGGGCCATGAGCGAAGCCACCGGTGAAAAGGTAGAATACCATCCCGAGATCGGGGGAGTGGTCATCCAGAATTCCACCAGCTACGTGGTGGGCATCATCGGAGGCCGCACCAAGTCCGGTTCCCTGGTCATGAACAGAGCCCTTGAGAAGTTCCAGACGGGATCCTCCACCAAGCCCTGCTCGACCTACGCGCCGGCCATCGACACCGGCACCGTGACCCTGGGCACCACCTTCGACTCCATACCCCTCTCCTTCGGCGGATGGACCCCCATGAACTTCGCCTACGACTACCAGGGACTGTGCACCGTCAGGGAGGGACTGGTCAATTCGGACAACATGATAGCCATACAGACCGAGTATCTCACCGGTCACGAGCTGTGCGCCGCCTATGCGGAGCGCTTCGGCTACGAGATAGAATGGGACGGAGAAGCGGACCTCAACAGTTCTGCCCTGGCCCTGGGAGGCTTCACCTACGGGCAGACCCCCCTTACCATGGCCAGCGCCTTCTCCACCTTCCCCAACATGGGCACCCGTACCACGCCCACCTTCTACCGCTACGTAACGGACGCGGAGGGCAACGTGATACTGGAGAGCACCCAGGAAACCATACAGGTCATAAAGCCCACCACCGCGTGGCTCGTCTCCGACGTCCTCAAGGGCATCGCGGACAGCGTCAACGGCAACCAGGCCGCCGGCAAGACCGGCACCACGGACTACGCCGCCTGCGTGTGGTACTGCGGCTTCACCAGGGATTACACGGCAGCCTTCTGGATGGGATACGACCAGCGCAAGGTCATCGTCAATGGAGTTGAGTACGACCTGACCCTGGATACCACCAGCCAGGTGGCCAGGGACTTCTGGAACTCCGTTATGCGGGACTTCTACTACAAGAAGGGCATATATGACACGTATCTGCCGGAGATGCCTCCCGGAATAGTCCAGGGAGCGGTGGACAAGGTCTCCGGAAGACTTCCCGGACCTCTCTCCGACAAGGATCCCAGAGGAAGCGCGGTCATCAGCGAATACTTCGCCGACGGCACGCAGCCCGGCGAGACCGATACATACCACAGGGAGTTCCTGATCTGCACCGATACGGGCCTTCTGGCCACGGAATACTGCATGCACACTCAGAAGAAGGTGCTGGTATACAAGGATCCCGAGGTGGTGTACATCGCGGGAGGAGTGCCCTACCGCGACGACATGAAGTGGGGCAAGAAGGACATGACGGTCATACCGCCCACCGCCTTCTGCACCAAGTGCACGGCGGACACGAAGATCATCAACTTCGCCCTGGGCACCCAGATGAACAACCCGGCGTCGATAATCAATTCGGCCTTCACCGTGAACCGTGACGCCACGGCCTACGCCATGCTGTACCTGTACGGCATACCCGCCACCAACAACGCGGTGTACGTGAACGACATCATACCGGAGATAGAAAACTCCAATCCCGAGGCGGCATCCGTCACCTGGGTGCCGGGAGAAGGCATAAGGATCGAGCCGATCCTGCCGGGCGAGACCAGGATAACGGTGCACTATACCTACAACGCCGGCATCGAGACGGCGGTGAAGGGCGTGCCCTCGGCAACAGGCGAGGGCCAGATAATCACCCCCGAATACACCGCTTCCGTGAGCCTGCAGATCAAGATCACAGGAAGCAGCGCTCCGCCGGATCCGCCGGATCCGCCTGATCCGCCTGATCCGGGCGGAGACGATCCCGTGGAGCCCGATGAGCCCGGCGAATCATCCGGGGAAGGCGGCAGCCAGCCATGAAGAAGGATCTGAAAAAGGGAAAGAGCGCGGGCAGGGAGCCGGCCGGCGAGAAGAAGCGCGGCATAGTCATAAAGGACAAGCGCTACTATCTCAGAGCCAGGCCACTGATCTCAGGCAAAACAAAGAAGAAAAAGAACGCGTCCGAAGGGGAAGAGCCCCGCAGGCAGAGCCGTTTCGGCAGGGCCCTTCTGAGGCTCTTCGCGGTGATGGTGTGCCTGTGCTTCATCATCGGAGTGGGCGGACTGGGAGTACTGGTCACCTGGATGGTGGAATCCCCCCAGGTGGACCTGACCCGTTTCGAGTACAACGGTGCCAGTACGGTATACGACATAAACGACAACTTCTACCAGCAGCTGCAGACCAACGAGGTCAGGGAGATCGTTGAGATCAAACAGATCCCCGAGCTGGTGTCCCTGGCCTTCGTGTCCATCGAGGACCAGAGGTTCTATTCCCATTTCGGGGTGGACATCAGAGGTACCCTGAAGGCCGTAATCGGCGTCCTGACCTCGGGAAGCACCGAGGGAATGGGCGGAAGCACCATCACCCAGCAGCTGATCAAGCAGACCCACCTTTCCAGCGCCACCAGCGTAAGGCGTAAGGTCATGGAATGGAAGCTCTCCTACCAGCTGGAGCAGATGCTCTCCAAGAGGGAGATCCTGGAGGCCTATCTTAACAAGATCAACCTCTCGGAAGCCTGGGGCATCCAGTCCGCGGCCAGGGTCTACTTCGGAAAGGACGTCGGTGAGCTGTCCCTGGCCCAGTCGGCG
>JAGACT010000024.1 GCA_017613995.1 Eubacteriaceae bacterium | reverse complement strand
GTTCGTAGGCTCCTCGGCTTTGCTACACCGCTTCCTCCCCCTGCGCCATTGCTGTCGCAGGCTTGCGGTTCACTACGCTTGGCGGTAACTACCCGCGGCTGGACTTTCACCAGCTAGAATCGTGCCATGCCCGGCACACTGTAAAAAGGTCTTCCCGCCGGGGAAGACCTTTTTTGTGTTTCATATTTATGTTCCCGCTGCCTCCCAGGGCCGCTCCCGCCCGGTCAGGACGTCTCCTGCGATCCTGTTTTGCGGGTGAACCTTCTTCCCGAGGAGCGTATGGCCCTCTCGGGGCATACCAGGACGCACAGATGGCATCCCACGCACCTTCTGCCGTTCAGAACCGGTTTTCCGTTCGCCCCCAGCCTGATGGCCTGATGACCTCCGTCCCGGCAGGATATGACGCAGCGTCCGCAGCCGATGCACCTGTCCCTGTCGAAGGCGGGGAACACCACGGTGTCCCGCTCCAGGGCGTCGGTGCTCATGCTGAGGCTGTCCAGCCCCAGGCCCCTCATCTGATCGACGGATGTAAAGCCCTTTTCCTTCATGTACATGGCGAGGCCGGTTTTCAGGTCCTCCACGATCCTGGTGCCGTACTGCATGACGGCGGTGGTGAGCTGAAGGCTCCCCGCTCCCAGGAGTATGTACTCCAGGGCGTCGGACCAGGTCTCTATGCCCCCCATGCCGCTGATGTGCATTCCGCCCAGTTCCTCCTCCTTGGCCATCTCGGAGATGAATCTCAGGGCTATGGGCTTCACCGCGGCCCCGCTGTAACCGCCCACGGCTCCCATGCCCCTCACCGAGGGGGCGGAGATATATGTATGGGGATTTATCCCGATAACGCTCTTGATGGTGTTTATGGCGGAGATGCCGTCGGCTCCCCCGCGGCGGGCCGCCAGGGCCGCGGGCACCATGCTGGCCACGTTGGGCGTCAGCTTCGCCAGCACAGGCAGGCTCGTCCCCTTTCTGGCGCAGGCCGTGAAGCGCTCCACCAGCTCCGGCACCTGGCCTATGTCGGAACCCAGTCCCCCCTCCATCATGTTGGGGCAGGAAAAGTTCAGTTCCACCGCGTCGGCCCCGTTCTCCTGGCAGAGCCGGGCCAGGCGCTCCCACTCGGCGTCGTCGCGCCCCATTATGGAGGCTATGATCACCTTGCCGGGATAGTCCTTCTTCAGCCGGCGGAAGATCTCCATGTTCTCCTCCACGCTGTGGTCGCTGAGCTGCTCCACGTTCTTGAAGCCCATGATCTCCCCGTTGTCTCCCCTGACTGCGGAAAACCGGGGGGATGTCTCGTGGATCTCGAAACCGCAGATGGTCTTGAAGCATACCCCTGCCCAGCCCGCCTCGAAGGCTGCCTCGCACATCTCGTATGTACTCGAGACCACGGAGGATGAGAGCAGGAAGGGATTTTCAAGGGGCACCCCGCAGAGTTCTGTCCTGAGGATGTCCTCCGAACCGTCCGGGATAACCTCCAGCTCCGGCAGCACCTCACTCCTGAGACGGCCCATCAGCTCCCTGACGGGGACCTGACGCGGCCTCACGCAGGCCTCCTCGCAGGGGGCGGCGCAGTTAGAGCACACGTCCTCCGTGGGAAGGGACGCCGCCGCGCACTTCTCGTTGCCGAACCAGACGCTCCTCATAAGTTTCGCGGGATCGAACCTGCCGCAGGCGGCGGTGCATCCGGCGTCCTCACAGAGCACGCACCTTATCATGTCGCTGCGGCGGATAGTCGTGGAAAAAAGCATGGGTATTATCCTCCCGGATGAAAAAAGTAAAAAGCCACGCAGGCCCGAAACAGGCATGCATGGCGGCTTGCTGAAAGAATGGTACCCCCGAGAAGAATCGAACTTCCGCACATGGTTTAGGAAACCACTGCTCTATCCACTGAGCTACGGGGGCAACAGAGATATATTATCATTTTACTTGCCGGATTGCAATGACTGAATCGATTATTCTATGATAATAAAACTCTTCATGACGAAATCGAGCTCGGCGTTCAGGTTGTGTCCCAGATCGGATGCCTCCTTGGTGGTGAACACGTAATAGGTGCCGCCCTTTTCATAGATGCACCGGGCGTCCGAAATGGTATAGCCGTCCAGCTGGTAGCTGAACTTTAAAACCAGGACCTTCTTTCCGCCTATGTTGTTGTGCTGCTCTCCCTTGAAGCTGCTGCCGAAGGTATCCGCCACGGATTTTTTGATCTGGGCCTTGAAGTCGTCTATGCCTCCCGCGAAGTCGTACTTTTTGAACATCATGTAGGGAACTGCCCTGCCGTTCTCGCAGATGAACACGTATCCGTCGGGATCCGAGCTGTCCACGGTGTATCCCTCCGGGACGTCGAAGGCGACTCCCAGCTCCTCGCTGTAGAAGTCCATGGCGGTATAGTCCGTCTGGGTGCTGCGGCCGCAGCCCCCGAGAAGGCAGATGATCGATATAAGTGCCGCTGCGATAGCTATCTTTTTCATAACGTTCTCCGAAGACAATTATACAATAAAACAACTCTCAGTCAAACACATCTTTCCCTTAAGAGCCCCCTGCCGCAAAAAAGAGACGGGCTCCCGCGCTGCGGGAGCCCGGATGCCTTAAAGATCTCTCAGGGCTGGGTGATATCGAATCCGAAATACTTGATGGATATCTCAGCCAGGGTGCCGTCGGCGCGCAGTTCCTCGATGGCCTTGTTGATGGCCTCCACCAGGGTCGCGTTGTCCTCGCCCTTCACCACGGGGATGCCGATGTATTCCACGTCCACTTCCTCCGCGATCATCAGAGGCGCGTCCGGATGGGCCTTCATGTAGTCCTCGAAGGATCCCTTGGCATTGAGGGTCGCGTCCACTCTGCCGTTGAGCACCATGTTGAGGGTCTCCTCCAGGGTGTCCACGGTCTCCACGTGGTCCACTCCCGCTTCCACCGCCAGGCTCTCGTAGGTGGATCCCAGGGAATTGGCCGTGACCTTCCCCGCCAGATCCTCCATGGACGTGATGGCCGTATTGTCGCTTCTTATGATCAGCACCGTGGTGTTGAAGGCGTAGGGCTCGGAGAAGTCATAGGTGTCCTTTCTGTCCTCGGTGATGCCCACTCCGTTGACTATCACGTCGTAACGGCCGTTGGAAAGGCCCATGAACAGTCCTTCCCAGGCGCCCTCCACGTACTCGGGCTCCACTCCCAGCTTCCCGGCTATGGCCGCAGCCACCTCCGTGTCGAAGCCCACCAGGGCTCCGCTCTCGTCATGATAGGTCCAGGGGCTCCAGTTGCCCTCCATGGCTATGATGAGCTTTCCCGATTCCTTTATCCTGGCGAGATGATCCTTTTCGTCGGATTTCTTCTCTCCGCAGGCTGCCGCGCTCACGACGAGCAGCAGCGCCAGCATCAGTGCAACTACCTTTTTCATTTTTTAAACCTCCATGTTTTTTTAATTATTCTGATCCCGTCTGAGGAAGGCCCTGGTGCGCTCTTCCCTGGGATTCTCGAAAAAGTCCCGGGCAGACCCCTCCTCCACAATAAGTCCGTGTTCTATGAGCATGACCCGGCTCGAAACGTCCCGGGCGAAGCCCATCTCGTGGGTCACCACCACCATGGTCATGCCGTCCTCCGCCAGAGCCCTCATGACGGAGAGCACCTCCCCGATGAGTTCGGGATCCAGGGCGGAAGTGGGCTCGTCGAAATATATGATCTCCGGTACCGCCGCCAGGGCCCGGGCGATGGCCACCCTCTGCTGCTGGCCCCCCGAGAGCTGGTTGGGATAGCGGTCAGCCCTCCGCTCCAGGCCCACCTTTCTGAGCATTTCCATGCCCCTTTCCCGGGCTTCGGCGGAGTTTATCTTTCTGGCCGACGTGAGCCCCAGGGTGACGTTGTCCAGGGCGGTCTTGTTCAGAAACAGGTTGTAGTTCTGGAACACGAAGCCGCACTTCTTCCTTACTTCGGACTGTCTGGCGCGGGACGCCTTCGCCAGGTCGATCTCCTCCCCGTCGAAGACCATGATGCCGCTGTCGGCGGTCTCCAGAAAGTCCATGCACCTCAGAAGCGTGGTCTTCCCGGATCCGCTGGGACCCAGCACGCTGATGACGTCCCCTTTGTCCACGCCAAAGGAGATGTCCTTAAGGACCGTATTTTCTCCGAAGCTCTTTCTTATGTTTCTGATCTCCAGCATTGCCATATCCGTCATACACCTCCGTAATGATTGAGGCGCTTCTCGCACCAGCGCTGCAGCCAGCTCAGGGCGGTGGAAAAGATGAGATATATGAAAGCCACTTCCAGGTACAGGGGCATGGCCCTGTAGGTGCGGCCCACGATCCTCTGGGTGGCCATGAACATCTCCACCACGGTTATGTTGGCCGCCAGTGAGGTGTTCTTCACCATGCTTATGAGCGAATTGAAAAGGGGCGGCACCGCGGTGCGGAAGGCCTGGGGCAGCACCACGTGCCACATGATCTGGGCGTAGTTCATGCCGCAGCACAGACCCGCCTCGAACTGTCCGGAGGGCACGGCCTCCAGGGAGGAACGCACGGTCTCGGCGCAGTAGGCCCCCTCGTTGAGGCCCAGCACCAGCACCGCCGCGGGGAACGCGTCTATCATGATACCCACGCTGGGAAGTCCGAAGAACACCACGTACAGCTGCACCAGCAGGGGGGTGCCCCTGACGAACCATATGTAGAAGCGGCAGATCTGCCTGAGCACCGGGACATCCGCGAACTGTATCAGCGCCACGAGCACGGAGATGAAAAGGGCAATGGAGAATGACAGTACCGTGAGGGGTATCGTCATCTTCAGCCCGGGTATCAGTATCTTCATGAACGAATCGGCCAGCAGCCCGATGGTATCGCCTGACATCAGCAGTTCTCCGTAAAAGCATGTTACATGATGATTGTAGCACAAAAACCTACCGGTTTCATATACAAAAACGTTCCCGCAGGGCCGTTTGGGCAAAATTACAACAGAAAGCAGCGCAGAGGCAAGTCTGCGCTGCTGTGTTTCCGGGGTTTTCCGTCGCTGTTTACTTGAGTCCTGCCATCTCCAGGAGCTGGGGAACCTTGGATTCCCAGCCCATGGCCATGATGTGGAGTCCCTGTACGTAGGGCCTGCACTCACGGATGATGCGGGCGGCGATGGCAAGGCCGGTCTCACCGGACTTTGCCTTCTCCTTGTCGGCGGCCAGTTCCTGGATCATCTCGTCGGGGATGGAGATCCCGGCGACGTTGGCGTTCATGTACTTGCACATGCCGGCGTTCTTGGGGATGACGATTCCCAGCTGAACGGGGGTGGTGATGCCCATGCCTCTGATCTTCTTCATGAAGGAAGCGAACTTTTCGCTGTCATAGACCGCCTGGGTCTGGAAGAACTCGCATCCGGCCATGATCTTGCGCTCCATCTTGGCGATCTGGGCGTCAACGGAGTCGCTGCAGGGGGATACCACCGCGCCCTTGGCGAACTTCGGTGCTTCTCCCACCAGGTCGTTTCCTGCGATGTCCTTGCCGTTCTCCAGCTGTACCATGTTGTACAGGAGGGATACGGAATCCAGGTCGAATACGGGCTTTGCGGTCGGGTGGTCACCCAGAGTGGTGTGGTCGCCGGTCAGGGACAGCACGTTGTCGATGCCGAAGTATGCGGCTCCGAGCAGATCCGACTGGAGGGCCATGCGGTTGCGGTCACGGCATGTCATCTGCAGGATGGGGTTGAGTCCGGCCTGCTTGAGGGCGATACACACGGGAAGGGATCCCATACGCATGACGGATGACTGGTTGTCGGTAACGTTGACGGCGGAGATGTCGCTTAAGTATTCCTTGGCTTCCTCGATGAGGCCGTCGATGTTGGTTCCCTTGGGAGGTCCGACTTCCGCTGTTATAACAAATTCACCACGATCAAAAAATTCGGTAATTCTCATTTTATTATATAGCTCCTAATCATTTAATTATATTGGATCATTCGTTGCTGAGGTCCTTATAGGTAGCGAAGTTGCGTACCTGAACAGGGCACTTCAGTACATCCAGGCGTCCGACCTGTGCAAGACGGCGGTAGATTCTCTCCCAGCCGCATTCCATGTTGTGATCGACTTCGCACTTGCCTTCCTTGGCTCCGCCGCACTGGCCGTTGATGAGGCTCTTCGAGCAGGCGGTGATGGGGCAGATGCCTCCTGTGATGTTCAGATAGCACTCTCCGCACTGATCGCAGTCATGCTCCAGCGGAGTAACTCCCTGATATCCGGGAAGGGGATATGTGTCGCAGGCGGCGCATACCTTCTTCTCAGGCATGTATTCGGCGATCGTCTGAACTCCGATACCGCATGAGAATACGAGCACGGTGTCAGCTTCCTCGATCTCCTTTGCGTAGCGCTCGAGACGCAGCTTCATGTTATCGGGATTGCAGACATAGTCGGTGGTGATGATCCCGGTCAGCTTTCCGGCAGCCATAAGCTCCTTCTGCAGCTCGTTGGCCTCTTCCTCGGGGAAGGAGACTTCCTTGCAGCCGTGGCAGTTTACGACGAACGCCTTGGTGGTGATCAGGGATTCGATGACCTCTTTATCCTTTAAGCGTGTGATAAGCATTTATTTCATCCCCCTTACAGCAGTTTTACCGGCCTTGATCTTGGCAAGAAGAGGAATCTTGGACGAGCAGATGTACTCGCAGCTGCGGCACTCTATGCAGTCCAGGACGTTTTCGTCCTTCATGCCCTGCCAGTTCTCTTCGTCGGAATACTTCGAGAAGTACAGAGGCTTGAGCTCCATCGGGCAGACGTCCACGCAGCGGCCGCACTTGATGCAGCTGACTTCGGTGGATACGTCGTCGTCGATGGCGATCAGTCCGTTGCTGCCCTTGATGATGGGCACGTTCAGATCATTGAGCACGAATCCCATCATGGGTCCGCCCATCTTGATCTGGTTGAACTTTCCGCTGGCTCCTCCGCAGTAGTCGATCAGCTCCTTTGCGCTGGTGCCGATCTTCACTATGAAGTTTCCGGGGTTCTTGATGTTGTCGCCGGTGACGGTGACGACTCTCTCGATAAGGGGCATTCCGGTCTGGATGGCATCGGAAATGGCCTTGACGGTGCTGACGTTGCAGACGATGCATCCGACATCGGCGGGAAGTCCTCCGCTGGGCACCTGACGCTGCATGACTCTCTTGATGAGCATCTTCTCAGCGCCCTGGGGATACTTGGTCCTGGCAACGGCGACCTCGATGTTCTCGAGACCCTCCACCTTTGCCTGCATCAGCTCGATGGCGTCCTGC
>JAGACT010000212.1 GCA_017613995.1 Eubacteriaceae bacterium | reverse complement strand
TTTTCTGCCGTCGCCTCTTCCTCTATGACTGTGATACCCGGCTTATTCATCTGCCTCACATAGTAGTCAATCAGGATCTTGATATCGCCCTTCAGCTCATCGCTGAATCCGGCCTCGTGCATGGTGCCGCCGAGCTTTCTCTTCTCATAGATCGTGACTTCATGTCCCCTCTGGGCTGCGAGGCGAGCGGCCTCCATGCCCGCGGGGCCGGCTCCTATGACGCATACCTTCTTCCTCTTTTCGGCGGGTTCCACCTTACGGAAGTTGGAAGTGTTGCACAGGGGGTTGACGGAGCATCTGAGACCGATGGCGGCGTTGAAGCCCTCGATGGTGCCGACGCAGCCCATGGTGCAGCGGATGCAGGGCGTGATGTCCTCGGGATGTCCTGCTCTGAGCTTCTTTGCCCACGCGGGATCCGCCAGTGCGGGACGTCCGATGCCGATGAAATCGGCATAGCCTTCTTCCAGGACCTCTTCCGCCAGTTCAGGCGTCGTGAAGCCGCCGTCCAGGATGATGGGTGTGCGCACTCCCGCTTCCTTCATGGCTTTGGCGATGGAGATGTAGTCACCTCTGGGATCGTACTGGGCGTTGATGACCCTTACGTTGTTGGAGCAGCCTCCCACCAGGTGCAGGGCCACGATGCCGGTCTTTTCCAGGGTCTTTGCGTGGATGATGCCCTCCTCGAGGGTGATGTCATGGGGATCGAAGGAATCGCCGCAGATACGCCCGATGATGGGGAACGTCCTGCCGCACTTTTTATGGCAGGCTTCGATGATCTCCACCATGAAGCGGATACGGTTCTCCGGACTTCCGCCGTACTTGTCGGTACGGTGGTTGTACTGGGGAGAGCAGAACATGTTAATAAGGTGCCCTATGGCGCCGTGGATCTCTATTCCGTCGAATCCGGCCATCTTCGCTCTCCATGCCGCCTGGGCGAAGTCGTCGATGATCCGGTCTATCTCAGCGATGGTGAGTCCCCTGATGGGGAAGGGCTTGATGCCTCCCTGCATCTCAAACATGGTGGAAGGTCCGAGGGATTCCTTCCTGTCCGCCAGGGAGATCTGGTGTCCTATATGGCACAGCTGCAGTATCGCTGCCACGCCCTGGTCGTGTATGGCGGAGGCAAGGCGGGCCATGCCTGTGATCTGCCCGTTCTCATAAAGACACATCACGTTGTCCTCTCCTCTGGAGAGGTCATCGTCGGTGGCAGTGCATTCCACGATGATCATCCCCATGCCGCCTTTGGCCTGGGATGAGTAGAACGCCAGCGCGTTGTCCGTTATGTATCCGTTGGAATCGCAGTTCAGGCTTCCCATGGGGGCCATGATGATCCTGTTGTCCAGCCTGATGGATCCCATTCTTGCCTGTTCAAGTAGTTTAGGAAATCTATCCATATTTTCCTCCAAATTTCATATGCCAACAAGGCTATTGTACATTAAAAAGAAAATTTGTCAATATATTTCTGATTTTTGACGATGTGCAGTAAAAAATGATTGATTTTAGAAATTAATTGAAATATAATCATCATGCCGGCGGGTAACAAAGATCATATATGCCAACTTCGCCCGGACACGGCAATAAATCACGAGGTGACTCAATGAACAAGATAACGAAACATCCGCTCAGGATCACCGCGGACGCTCTGCTCGGCGCCTTCGCCCTGAACGGTTTTGATATGTATGACAACGGTGAATATCCGGAGCTGGAGCTCAGCGACGTCAATGTCAGGATATTCGACGATCCCTCAGCTGTCATGGCGCCCGTCCTGCTTCAGGACGGAGAGTATTCCCTCCGTACCCAGCTTCTGCCGTTCGCCCTCACCAAGATGAGGGAGAATGGTTCCCTGAAGGCTGTGGCTGCGGGAAAGGTCTTTGATGGAAGCGACGAAAAGTATCCCGCCAGACTGAAGCTCGAGGGCGTCGTTACCGGCGACATGGATCTCTACGATGTGAGAGTGCTGTGGACGAAGATCGCCAGAAGCGCCTTCGGCGCGGGGTGCGGCGCGGTACTTGAGGCCGTCCGCGACGCCGCGGTCAGGGACGACCTTGCCAACTGGGGAGCCAGCGCCATGAAGGACAGCACCCTGACCGAGACCGTATCCTTCCGGATAAAGGTGGACTGCCCGGACGGATCCTCCTTCACCCTGGGCCACACAGGCACCATGACATGGATGGGCAGGGCCCTTCTGGGAACGAAAGCGCCCCTTGCCATGGCAGTCTCCATAGCTATCGCTGAGATCAGCGCGGTGCGCTTCGGTCTCAATGACAGGAAGGAGCTTTTCGACAATTCACAGAAGTTCCTCTCCCGCTTTGAGGATCCTTCCGCCGGCATAAGCGGCAGCTTCGAGGATCTGTGCCGCGACTATCTCAGAGCCATGGGCTACTCCGAAGGCTTCGGTCCCAAGATCTATCCCGACGGCATCTACAAAAAGATGAACATGATCCAGGAGTCCTGGGACCTCAACAACGTGGGCGTCCTGCTCAAGGAGCCCCTGGGAACCGGCACCGGCCTTCCCACGGTCCTTACTCCCGCCATCGAGCAGATCATCAGCGAGAAATGGGCCGCCGGGGAAAAGTCCGCGAAGGCCTTTGAGATCTCCCATATCTTCATCCCCCAGAAGGGAGGAGCACCGGTGGAAAAGCTGGCCCTTTCCTTTGCGGCCTACGGTGATGACGTGGACCAGGCATCCTTCACAAAGGAAGTCGGGGACTTCCTCACGAAGATAGGCAACAACAATCACTTCTTCATCCCGAACACCCAGGCCATCGCCTACAAATTCGGCGAGTGCCGCCTGCTTCTGGACGAGAAGATGAGCTACCTCGGAGGTAACTTCGGAGGAATGAGCGAAAAGGCCGAGGCCAACTTCGGCATCGGCACCCACGCCTACATGGCGAATCTCGAGCTCAAGCCCCTTAAGGACAAGGCGGCGGAGGAATACGGATACATCGCTCCCGAGCTCAGATAACAACTGTAAGACCAATTTTAAAACGGAGCCCGCGGGCTCCGTTTTTCGCAGTGTGCCGGGCATGGCACGATTCTAGCTGGTG
>JAGACT010000023.1 GCA_017613995.1 Eubacteriaceae bacterium | reverse complement strand
TCTGTTTTCACCCCTACGATTTCTCGTTGTTTTGGGCGGCGGGGCTGGTGTATAATCTGTATTGTGTTTGGTTCTTTTTTACCATCGAGGGGGTGTTTTTGATGTTCACGAAAGGATTCAGCAACGAGATATATTTTGAGAGGCAGACCCGGCAGATCAAGGAGAGGATAGCCCGTTTCTCGGGCAAGCTGTACCTTGAGTTCGGCGGGAAGCTCTTCGACGACTTCCACGCTTCCAGGGTCCTCCCCGGCTTCGAGCCCGACAACAAGATAAAGTTGCTGCAGTCCCTTTCAAACGACACCGAGATAGTCTTCTGCATCTCGGCCGACGACATCGAGAAGACCAAGGTGCGCAGTGACGTTGGCGTCTCCTACGACATGGACATCCTGCGCCTCACCGACGAGTTCACGGCCATCGGCCTTTCGGTCAACAGCGTGGTCATCACCAAGTACGCCGGACAGCCCGCCGCGGACAAGTTCATCGACCGCCTCACCTCCCTCGGCATAAAGAGCTACAAGCACTACCCCATCCCCAACTACCCCGCTGACGTCAACACCATAGTCAGCGACGAAGGCTACGGGAGAAATGAGTTCGTGGAAACCACCAAGCCCCTTGTGGTGGTGACGGCTCCCGGACCCGGAAGCGGCAAGCTGGCCGTGTGCCTTTCCCAGATATATCACGAGCACAAGAGGGGCAGGTACGCCGGCTACGCCAAGTTCGAGACCTTTCCCGTATGGAACCTCCCTCTGAAGCACCCAGTGAACATGGCATATGAGGCGGCGACCGCGGACCTGATGGACGTCAACCTCATCGACCCCTTCCACCTGGAAGCCTACGGAGAGACCACCGTCAACTACAACAGGGACGTGGAGGCCTTCCCCATAGTCAGGGCCATACTCAAGAGCATCACCGGAGACGAGAACTTCTACCGCTCCCCCACAGACATGGGAGTTAACATGGTGGGCTACGCCATCACCGATGAGGAAGCCGTGAAATATGCGGCCAGACAGGAGATCATCTCCCGCTATTACACGGCCATCTGCGATTTCAAGCTGGCAAGGATAAAGCACAACCAGGTGGAGAAACTGGAGAGCATCCTAAACCAGATGGAGCTGGTCCCCGAGAGGGACCGCCCCTGCGTGGCCCCCGCCCAGAAGAAAGCCGCCGAGTGCGGCAAGGCATGCGTCGCGTACGAGCTGTGCGACGGCACCATCGTGACCGGCAAGGCCAGCAACATACTGACTGCCACCAGCGCCGCGACGATAAACGCGATAAAGCTGCTGGCCGGCATCGCGGATCCAATACAGCTGATCCCCGCCAGCGTCCTCACCCCTATCCTGGACCTCAAGAGGAACATGCTGGGCTCCAAGACCAGCGCACTGAAGCTGGATGACGTGCTGATGGCCCTTTCGGTGGCTGCCAGCACCAACCCCACGGTCGAGTACGCGCTGCGGCAGCTGCCCAAGCTCAGGAACGCCGACCTGCACTCCACAGTGATGCTGAGGAGCGGCGACCACACCACCCTCAAGAAGCTTGGAGTGAGGTTCAGCCAGGATCCCGTATTCCCCGAGAACACGATGTATTTCTGATCATCACAAGATACGCTCCGCCGGAAGGCGGAGCTTTTTTGTCTCAGAAACAAAAAGGGGCCCTCAGGTCCCTTGTAAAATATATGTGTGGTATCCTTCATCCGGGAGCCAGCACCGTCTCCACGACACCGTCCTCGTCGTAATAAATGACGATTTCATTCCCTTCAGAGTCATGATAGACGTCTCCCCAGAATCCCGAAAGCATGCCGTCAGGCTCGCCCAGCATCTCTTCGACTTCGGCATATGTCTTGCCTTCCAGTTTCCTTTCAAGCTTTGCGGGATCGTCCAGCAGTTCTCTTCCCGTCTCCTCCCGGCAGCATGAGAACAAAAGCGCCGACAGCGCCAGTACCAGACAGACCGCTGCCTTCCTCATCTACCATCACCTCCTTTTTCTGTCTCAATGATACACCTTTCTTTCTCCCGCGGCAAATGTATCCTGCGAAAGAAAAAACGCTTCCCTTTTTACTTGAATGACCTGCCGAACGGGGTATATACTGTGGAGTAGGCATATATTCTTTTTATTAATATAAAAATCTCGGAGAAACAAATGAAACCAAAGAAGAAGGTATCCCTTCCATATGTCTTCATACTGCTTTGCCAGCTGCCCCTGGGACTGTTCGTGGGCTGGAGGATAGGCATCCTGCTGTTCAGGCAGGACATAGGGATCATAGGCATATACCTGTATCTCGTCATCGGCCTTCTGGCCTCCGTCCTCGTCTCCACGGCCATACATGAAGGCGGGCATCTGGTCTTCGGGCTGATGCACCACTTCAGCTTCGTCAGCTACCGCATCCTCAGCTTCATCCTTCACAGGAAGGACGGCAAACTCACCCTGGGAAGGTTCAGCCTTTCGGGAACTCTCGGGCAGTGCCTCATGAGGCCCACGGCCGAAGTCACCAGGAGCGACGTGCTCTGGTACAACATGGGAGGAGCGATCTTCAACCTCATCGAAGCTGCCTTATCCCTGCTGATGCTCACCAAGGGCAGGAACGTACCGGCGGTATTCATCGGCTGCGTGCTCTTCTACTACTCGGTCTCCATGGCACTTTCGAACGGCATCCCCCTCAGGTGCACCGTAATGACCAATGACGGGGACAACGCCCTGGAATGCGCGAAGAGCGACGAATGTGTCAGGGCATTCAACCGGCAGATGGAGATAAACCGGCTCCTGTCTTCCGGGCGGAAGATGGCCGACATACCCGGCGAACTTCTTGAAGTCGATGACGAGGCGGCCAGAGGATACACTCTCATCTCTTCTCTCTTGTGCTACCGGGTGGATCTCGCCATGGAAAAAGGCGACCACGACCGGGCACTCGAGCTCATAGACCGCCTTCTGGAGGAAGGCGCCTACCCCCTCATCGACAGCCAGAGGTACGCACTGATGAACGAAAGGGACTACATACTGCTCCTGCGCGGAGAGTACGTCCC
>JAGACT010000211.1 GCA_017613995.1 Eubacteriaceae bacterium | reverse complement strand
TCTCCTTCATGGCCGACCGCGCCCCGGACAAGGCCGTGGTGAGCGTCTTTTCCGGCATCTCCACCCAGGCTGCCCAGAGCTTCCTTCTGGAGGAAGGCCTGGAGGGGGAGAGGCTCTCCTCCCTGGGATCGGCGAGCATCTCGTCCCTGCCGGAGCGTCTGGCCTCCTTCATAGAAAGGAGGCTTTCGGAAAAGAAGGTCGTGACCTACTATGACGCGGAGGGCCGTCCCAAGGACTTCTCCTGCGGCACCTACGCATCCCTGTGCGGTATGGACCACGCCGCATCGGAGGATCCCTCCGCCGCCGTGGACGTCTTTTACCGGGAGAAAAGCCTCATATCTAACGTGCGCACCCAGTACGAGGAGCACATAAAGAAGCTCACCCAGGTCTGCGAGAGGGAGAAGAAAAAGCTCTCCCTGAGACGGGAGGAACTGGCGGGGGCCAGCGACAGCGAGATCTACAACGTAATGGGCAACCTCCTTTTATCCAACATCCACCTGATGAAAAAGGGCATGAAGGAGATAGAGGTGCAGAACTTCTACGATCCGGAGGGGGGCACGCTCACGATACCCCTGAGGGAATCCATGACGCCTTCCCAGAACGCCCAGTACTATTTCCGCCGCTACACCCGTGCCAAGAGTGCAGTGGCCCATCTCGAGCAGCTCATCTCCGAGAGCGAGCGGGACACCGCCTACCTGGAGGAGCAGCTGTACTTCCTTCGCAGCGCGGAGAACTACTCCGAAGCAGAGGAGATACTGCAGGAAGTGGACAGAAGCGGCTTTCTGAAGGCTCCCAGAAAGAAAAACGGCATCAAAAGGCCGGTGAAGACGGAGTACCTGAAGTATGTCTCCTCCGACGGATTCCGCATCTGGGCGGGGAAGAACACCGTGCAGAACGGGGAGCTGACCTTTCGGGAAGCGGGCAAAAACGACATCTGGCTGCACGTCAAGGACGTGCCCGGGAGCCACGTGATACTTTTCACGCAGAAGGGCTCCTACACCGACACCGCCCTGGAGGAGGCCGCCATGATAGCGGTCATACATTCCGATCTTCGGGATTCGGGCCGGGTCAGCGTGGATTACACCCTCGCATCCAACGTTAAGAAGATCCCTTCCCGCAACTACGCCAGCGTGACCTTCACCGACAACAGGACACTGGTGATCACGCCCGACTTCAAGAGGATAGAGGGACTTCGGGAGAACTGATTTATGGACAGGATCGTATCATATGTTGAGGAGGGCTCTGTGGCCTCTTTATGCGGGATCCGCCCCGGCGATGTGATAGTATCCATCAACGGTATGGAGGATTTCGACATCATAGACTATCTTTACGCCTCCGCCGACAGCGACGTGGACCTTGCCGTCCGGGACGGCAGCGGCGTTCTGAGGCACGTGCGCGCACAAAACGACGGCAGCCGGCCCTTCGGCATCAGTTTCCAGGAGATAACGGCGGACCGTCCGAGGCTGTGCCGCAATCACTGCGTGTTCTGCTTCATGGACCAGATGCCAAAGGGCCTGAGAAGGAGCCTCTACTTCAAGGACGACGACTACCGCCTGTCATTTCTGATGGGCAATTACATAACCCTTACGAACGTCAGCGACGAAGAGCTGGAGCGGATCTGCCGCCTGAAGCTCTCGCCCCTTAACATCAGCGTCCACGTGACGGATCCCGATCTGAGGCGCTCCGTCATGGGCAACCCGGACGCGGGAAAGATAATGGATCAGCTCAGAAAGCTCGCCGGAAGCGGCATAACCTATAACATACAGCTGGTGCTGTGTCCCGGGCTCAATGACGGCGAGTATCTCGAAAGGAGCCTGGAGGACATGATAAGCCTTCTGCCCGCGGTGGAGAGCCTGGCCTGCGTTCCCGTGGGCCTGACCCGCTTCCGCAGCGGCCTTGGGGAGCTTTCTTCCTACAGCCGTGAGCAGGCATGCCGGGTGATAGACACGGTGGACAGTTACGCGAAAAAAGCCCGGGAGATATCCCCGGACACCCGCTTCTGCGCTTCCGACGAATTCTTCCTGCTGGCGGGGAGGGATTTCCCGCCGGAGGAATATTACGGGGACTACGCCCAGTATGAGAACGGAGTGGGCATGGCCCGCAGCTTCATCGATTCCGCGATGCAGCATCTCGATGACGCTCCTTCGGACCTGTCAGGCCTTAAGGCAGTGGCGGTCACAGGCACCCTCGGGGAAAAGGTGATATCCCCGGTGATCGGGCTGATAAACGAAAAGAGGGGGTGCGACATCACCGTCGCATCCGTACCCAACGCCTTCTTCGGGGAGAGCGTCACAGCCAGCGGCCTGGTATGCGGCTGCGATATACTGGCCCGTCTGAGCGGCCTGCCAGATGAGCGTATCGCGCTCATCCCTTCCAACATGCTCAAGGACGACGAGGACGTGTTCCTGGACGGCATGAGCCTGGAAGAACTGAGAGAGAGAAGCGGCAGGCGCATCGAGGTGGTGAGCCCCGACGGGTGGGAATTCTGTGAACAACTTGGGGGATTGATAAAATGACAAAACCGTACATAGCCCTGGTGGGAAGGCCGAATACCGGCAAGTCCACCCTGTTCAACCGCCTGGCGGGACGCAGGATAGCCATAGTGGAGGATACCCCCGGCGTCACCAGGGACCGCATAATAGCCGAGGGTGAGTGGCTGGACAACGCATTTTTCATCATAGACACCGGAGGCATCGAGCCCGACAGCGACGACGTCATCCTTTCCCAGATGCGCTCCCAGGCGAACCTGGCCATGGACATGGCGGACGTGATAATCTTCGTGGCGGACGGCCGGGAGGGCGTCACCGCGGACGACCGGGAGATCGCCACCATGATCCGGAAGTTCAACAAGGGAGTGATCCTGGCGGTCAACAAGCTGGACGACTACTCCCAGTTCGACAGCAAGTACGAGTTCTACGAGCTGGGACTGGGGGAGCCCTACGTCATCAGCGCAGAGCACGGAAACGGCGTTGGGGACCTGCTGGATCGGGCCGTGGAGCTTTTCCCGGAGGAGAAGAAGGTATCCGAGTCCGATAACAGAAGGAAGATCGCCGTGGTGGGCAAGCCCAACGCCGGAAAGTCCACCCTGGTCAACACCCTGCTGGGGGAGGAAAGAGTCATCGTCAGCGATATCGCCGGCACCACCCGGGACGCCATCGACACGGAGTTCTCCTACAACGGGGAGGAGTACCTTCTGATCGACACCGCCGGCATCAGGAAGAAGACCAAAAGCGATTCGGCCATAGACTACTACTCGTCGGTCAGGGCCCTGAAGGCCATCGAGCGCAGCGACGTGTGCCTGCTTCTGATAGACGGCTCCGTGGGAGTCACCGAACACGACATCAAGATCGCCGGCATGATAAAGGAAGCCTTCAAGGCCATGATAATAGTAGTGAACAAGTGGGACCTGGTGGAAAAGGACACCAATACCATGTCGAACATGAAAAAGGAGATCCTCAAGAGGCTCCATTTCGTGGACTGGGCCCCGGTGGAATTCATCAGCGCCCTCACCAACAGCCGGGTGGGCAGGCTCATGCCCATCGTGGAGGAGGTGCTGGAGAACTACTCCATGCGCATCAACACGGGACTGCTGAACGACGCCGTGGGGGACGCGGTGATGATCACATCGCCGCCCATCAAGAAGGGCAGGCAGCTGAGGTTCTACTACACCTCCCAGCCCGCCGTATGCCCGCCCACCTTCGTGATGTTCGTCAACGACGATACCCTGGTGAGCGTGCAGTATGAAAAGTATCTGGAGGGACGCCTGAGGACCGCATTCGGCTTTAAGGGAACACCCATCAAATTTATCTACAGGAACAAATCGGAAAAATAATAAATGGAGGAAAAAATGAAGATAGTTATCCTGAACGGAAGCCCCCGTGCAAAGGGCAATACCTACGAGATGTGCAAAGCCTTCAAGGAAGGCGCCGAGGCCGGCGGCCATGAGGCGGAATACCTCCATGTCGGTTCAATGAAAATTTCTCCCTGCCGCAGCTGCATGTACTGCAAAGGCGAGGGGCAGGGCAAGTGCATCCAGGAAGACGACATGCCCAAGGTCCTGGAGGCCATCGAGTCCGCGGATCTGGTGGTGATGGCATCCCCCGTCTACTATTTCTCCCTGTCGGCCCAGATGAAATCGGTCATCGACCGTTTCTACTGCAAGGGAAAACCCGCCATCAAGAAGATGCTCCTGATGCTCAGCAGTCATTCCCCCAACGCCTACTCCGCCTGCATCAGCCAGTACAAGGCCATGCACGAGTACATCGGCTTCGAGGATCTGGGAATGTTCACCGCTGCAGGGGACGAGAACCGTTCCCCCGAGCTTCTCAACCGCCTGTACTCCTTCGCCCTGAAGCTTAAATGAGAGGAGCATTAACGAACAGTTAAGTGTGTTGCATTATCGGGCCCCATCTGTCATAATGTGGTAAAGAATCCTTTTCGGAGGCGACTA
>JAGACT010000210.1 GCA_017613995.1 Eubacteriaceae bacterium | reverse complement strand
TAGATCTTCCTGGCGCGGGTACCAGTCAATGTGCCCTGATGTAACGCCACGTCTGTCATGATATGACAGGCGAAAAAAGTGGGAGGCCGTCAAAAGCCGTCAATACCACGTGGCAGTTACAAGCTCCCTCCTCTAAGGCTTAAGCCGTAGGAGGGAGTAGTTGACTCGCAGTCCTCCCACCAGTGCTCGCAAAAGGACGACAGCTCCTTATAATCCACCGTCTGCCCTATCATCGGCGTCGCGATACTCACTCCCGAATCCTCGGAGGCGGCACATACCCTTATGATGGGATCGTCCCAGGCGTGGTTGCAGATGCAGAAGGTGCCCCAGTGGACGGGGATGAGCCATCCGGCCCCGGCATCGACGGAAGCGAGCACCGTCTCCTCGGGGAACATGTGGATCATCCTCCAGGCGGGATCGTACTGCCCGCACTCGGCGATCATGACTTCCGGCTCCCCCAGGGCCTCCCGTACCTGCGCGAAGACCCCGCAGTAGCCGCCGTCGCCGGTATAGTAGACCCGGTGGAGGCCGTTGTTCATGTAGAGCCCTCCCCACAGCACGGCGTTTCTTTTAAGGGGATTCCTGCCGGTGAAATGCCGCGAGGGCACCAGGGTGAATTCGACTCCGGAAAGCACGGTGCTCTCCCACCAGCCCAGGGTGATGATCTTTTCTTCCGCAACTCCCCAGCCCCTCAGGATCACGTCCACCCCCAGGGGCACGATGAATCTGTCCGCCCTGTCCTTAAGTCCCAGTACGGTGCGGTAGTCCAGATGGTCGTAGTGGTCGTGGGAGATAAACACAGCGTCGATGTGAGGCAGTTCGTCGATGCTTACGGGAAGCTCGGAGAACCTTTTCGGCCCCATGAAGCCCACCGGCGAACAGCGGGTGCTGAAGACGGGATCCACCAGTATGCTGACTGAGCCCATCTGAAGGAGGAACGACGAATGGCCGAACCAGGTGTAGCTCAGGCTGTCTTCGGAGGGATCTGCGGGAAAGTCCGGGCTCACCGCGGGAATGACCTCCTTCGTGATCCTCCTGTCGCTGGGGGGCCAGCCTTCGCCGGTCAGGGTGTCTGTATCGTTTGGGTTATGGAAGCTGCCGTCATAATAGTATGAGGCGCGCTGCGTATATTCGGAACGCTCCCCGGCACCGGGCATCTTTCCGACGGATGGCCAGAAAAACAGAAACAGCACCGCGCAGCACACAATGAGCGCAGCTGCCAGCACCAGGGCGGCCAGGACCTTCCCCGCTGTTCTCAGTATCTTCATATCCGCTTCACCGTCACGTCGACCCAGCCGGCAAAGCCGTCGCAGAGAACCTCCAGCTCGTCGCAGGTAAGCTTTATGGCGCTGCTGGCGCTGCCGCAGGCGGGATAGATGTGTTCGAAATCACGAAGGCTCACGTCGAGGTACGCCCTTACGCCCTCCTTCAGGGCAAAGGGGCACACTCCCCCGGCCATGTGGCCCGTACGCTCCAGGGTCTGTTCGAAGGGCAGCATCTTCGGCTTTGAGCCGAAGCAGTCCCTGAACTTATGATTGTCGACCTTCCTGTCCCCGGCGCATACCACCACTATCGTATCCCCCTTCAGGTCGAAGGACAGTGACTTGGCGATGTTGCCCTCCTCCACCCCCAGTACCGCGGCGGCCAGCGCCACCGTGGCGGAAGAGGAATCGAACTGAAGGATATCGGTATCCTTCGAGAACGCTTTGAGGTATTCCCTGACTTTTTCTATGGACATTACGAGCCTCCTGCTGCAATGATAACGATAATAATTATAGTATAACATAGCGTCACGGTATATGTTTGTGTTAGAATCTGTATATTAAGGAGGAAAAGCCAATGCTGGAATTCAAATTCGACACACAGCTTCTTATCGCGGGCGAAGGTCTCGACGAGGACGAGATCAACGACTACATCCGCGACAACATCGAAGGAGACAGCCTTCTGGCGGTGGGAGGGGACACTCTCATCAAGATCCATTATCATACCAATACCCCGTGGAAGGTACTGGAGTACTGCGCGTCCAAGGGAGACATCTACGACATCGTCGTGGAGAACATGCAGCGCCAATCCGACGGGCTGCAGGGATAGGAGCCTATGAGCGGGCCCGGAAGAGGCGGCGGCGGCAGGGGCATGAGGGATTTTCTCGAGGAAATGACCAACAATGAAAAGCCAAAAGTCAGCTGGCCCCTTATCAAGCGAATCCTTTCATACCTCAAGCCTTATACCCTGCAGTTCATCATGGTGTTCGCGGCGATAATCGCCGCGGCCGTATTCGGGCTTCTGCCTTCCGTGATAACAGGAAAGATCGTGGACGAAGCCCTTATCAAAAAGGACTTCGAACTGCTGCTGAAGCTGGTCATGATGGCCTTCGCCACCATGTGCATCTCAAACTTCATCGGCATTCTTGAGACTTACATCAACGCATACATCTCCCAAAAGATCATCTACGACATGAAAAACGAGATGTACCGCCATCTCCAGTACATGCCCCATTCGTTCTTCACCACGGAGAAGCAGGGAGACATCATAACCAGGATGGAGAGCGACGTGAACGGAGTCAGCGGAGTCATCTCCGGAACCCTGACCTCGGTGGCCAGCAACATCGCCACCATCGTCACCACAGTGGTGGCGCTCTTCACGCTCAACTGGCAGCTGGCCCTGGTGGGCATAGTGGTGCTGCCCATGCTGGTGATTCCCTCGAGGAACGTGGGCATGACCCGTTTCAAGCTGCTGCTGGCGAACCAGGAGAAGAAGGACGAGCTCAACCAGCACATAAACGAGACTCTCAGCGTTTCCGGATCCCTTCTGGTGAAGCTTTTCTCCAGGGAGGAGACGGAATACAGGAAGTTCCAGAAGCTCAACGACGAGGTCACCCAGATCACCCTGAAGGAGCAGCGCAGCGGCCAGGGCTTCAGAGCCCTCATGGGGATACTCACCCAGCTGGGGCCCATGTTCATCTACCTGGCGGGCGGCTACATCCTCATGAAGGTGCCCGACAGCGGCCTGACGGTGGGAACCATCACCGCCACCATCGCCCTCATAAACAGGCTTTACAATCCCGTCAGATCCCTGCTGGATCTGGGCATCAGCTTCACCAGGAGCATGGCGCTGTTCAACAGGATCTTCGATTATCTCGACCGCACCAACCCCATAACCGACGCGAAAGTCCCCCTCAGGCCCATCCTGAAGGACCGGGACATCACTTTCAGGGACGTCTGGTTCTCCTATGACGGGGTAAACCCTGTGCTCAAGGACATCAATGTGACCATCCCTGGCGGAAAGATGTATGCCGTGGTGGGACCCTCCGGGTCCGGGAAGTCCACCCTGGTGAACCTGATCCCGAGGCTCTACGACGTGGACAGCGGCGAAGTCACCATCGACCACATCAACGTCAAGCAGATCGAGCTGAAATATTTAAGGGAAAAGATCGGGGTCGTGACCCAGGAAGCCTATCTGTCCAACGGCACCATACGGGAAAATCTATTGTATGCCAAGCCCAACGCGAAGCAGGAGGAGCTGGAGGAAGCCTGCAGGATCGCCAACATCCATGACTTCATCGTCTCCCAGCCCAGCGGATACGATTCCGAAGTGGGCAACCGGGGGCTCAAGCTCTCCGGAGGAGAAAAGCAGCGCATATCCCTGGCCCGTACGATCCTGAAGGATCCCGACATACTCATACTGGACGAGGCCACCAGCGCCCTGGACTCCATCAGCGAGAACGCCATACAGGATGCGGTGGAAAAGGTCCTCAAGGGCCGTACCAGCATAGTCATAGCCCACAGGCTGTCCACCATCCTTGAAGCGGACAGCATCATCGTGATCGACGACGGACGGATCGTGCAGACCGGCAGCCATGAGGAACTGATGCAGGAAGGCGGCCTTTACAGGGAACTGTACGAGACCCAGTTCAAGAAGGTCCTGGAGGATCAGGATCAGAAGAGCGCCGAGTGAAACAAAAATAAAAAGAATTAGTGCGCTTCTATTGAATTGAACGCCTCGTTTGGTTATAATGAACTGGTCTTTTGAAGTGCGCCATTAGCTCAGCGGATAGAGTGTTCGGCTACGAACCGAAAGGTCACTGGTTCGAATCCAGTATGGCGTGCCATCTTATGAAAATCACCGGAGCAGTGCTCCGGTTTTTTTATTGCCGGGAAACTTAAAAAAAGGGACCCGGATCTTCCGGGTCCCCGCCGCTGTGACGCGGTTTACATCATGGGCATTCCGCCGCCCTGGGCGGCCATGGGGGCTTCCTGCTTGGGCAGTTCGGCAACGCTGGCTTCCGTTGTAAGGAACAGGGCAGCGATGGAGGCTGCGTTCTGCAGTGACGTTCTTATGACCTTCGTAGGATCTGTGATGCCTGCGTCGAACATGTTGACATACTCGAACTTCAGAGCGTCGAATCCATAGGTCCTGTCATCGGCGTTGAGGATCTTGTCAACGACGATGCTGCCGTCGATACCGGCATTGTAAGCGATCTGTCTGATGGGAGCCTCGATGGCCTTTCTGATGATCTGGGCACCGACCTTCTCATCCCCGTCCAGGGTCTCGATGAGCTTGTCGACAGCCTTTGCGGATGAAAGCAGTGCGCTTCCGCCGCCTGCCACGACGCCTTCCTCAACAGCGGCTCTGGTGGCGTTGAGAGCGTCCTCTATACGGTACTTTCTTTCCTTCATCTCGGTCTCGGTGGCTGCGCCGACCTTGATGACCGCTACTCCTCCGGAGAGCTTCGCAAGACGCTCCTGCAGCTTCTCTCTGTCGTAGTTGGAAGTGGTGATCTCGATCTCGTTCTTGATCTGTGTACGTCTGTGATCCACTGCGGTGGGATCTCCGGCGCCTTCAACGATGACGGTGTTGTCCTTGTCGACCTTGATGGAAGTGGCTCTTCCGCAGGTATCCAGCGTGGCGCTCTTGAGGTCCATACCCAGCTGATCGGAGATGACGGTTCCGCCGGTGAGAAGGGCGATATCCTCGAGGATGGCTCTTCTTCTGTCACCGAATCCGGGGGCCTTGACGGCTACGCACTGCAGCACTCCCCTGAGCTTGTTGATGACCAGGGTGGAGAGGGCTTCTCCGTCCACGTCCTCGGCGATGATGAGGAGCTTGCCGCCGCTCTGGCTGAGCTGCTCGAGAAGAGGAATGATATCCTGGATGTTGGAGATCTTCTTGTCGGTGATGAGGATGTACACGTTCTCATAGTTGACGGTCATCTTTTCGGTATCGGTCACGAAGTAGGCGGACAGATAACCTCTGTCGAACTGCATGCCCTTTGTGAAGTCCAGCTCCACGTTCATGCTCTTGCCTTCCTCGATGGTGATGACTCCGTCCTTGCCGACCTTCTCCATGGCTTCGCTGATGAGCTCGCCGATGGCGGCGTCGTTGGCGGAAATGGCCGCCACCTGTGCGATGGAAGTCTTGTCCTCAACGGCCTTGCTGGCGTTCTTGAGCTCTTCAACTACCACGTCGGTGGCCTTCTCGATACCCTTCTTGATGATGATGGGGTTCGCTCCGGCCGTAACGTTCTTGAGACCTTCGCTGATGATGGACTGGGCCAGGATGGTGGCTGCCGTGGTTCCGTCACCGGCTATGTCGTTCGACTTGATGGCGACTTCCTTTACCAGGGCTGCGCCCATGTTCTCGAAGATGTCCTCGAGCTCGATCTCCTTGGCGATAGTGACACCGTCATTGGTGATGATGGGGGAACCGAACTGCTTTGAAAGCACGACGTTGCGTCCCCTGGGGCCTATAGTGACCTTAACTGCGTTCGCCAGCTTGTCAACACCTGCCTGCAGGGCTTTTCTGGCGTCGGCACCGTATTTGATATCTTTTGCCATAACTCAATACCTCCTGTATTATTCGCAGATAGCGAGTATATCGCTCTGTTTTACGATAAGATAATCCGTATCGTCAATGTGGACTTCGGTTCCGGAGAACTTGTTGTAGATGACCAGATCTCCTTCCTTTACGTCCAGATCGATCTTCTTTCCGTCGATGACCTCACCGGACCCGACGGCTACGACAGTTGCGAGAAGGGGCTTTTCCTTGGAATTGTCCGTAAGGATGATCCCGCCCTTCGTTTTCTCTTCGCTTTCCACAACTTTGAGAACGACTTTGTCGCCCAACGGCTTTAATTTCATTGTTTTCCTCCCGTAAAATTATATGAAGTTGAAGTTTTCTTTTATTAGCACTCTGTCTTATTGAGTGCTAAATATATTTTAGCACACAGAATGCCAAAGTCAATACGAAAACGCTAAATTAATCGTTTCCTCCTGACCTAATTATTATAACACCACATAGCCCTGTTAAATAGGAATTGGAAGGTTTCTTTGCAAAATGCCTGAGCTGTTCCTGATCAGACGGACAGCGATATTATTGCAACAGTCCGCCAGGAAGTATATAATCATCATGTCAGGAGGAATAACTATGCAGCAGGTATTAATGAGTATAGTTCCGGGTATAATGGCTTTCGCGGGCATAGGCATCTTCGTGTTCGCGGCCTTCATGATGTTCTCCCCCGCCCTCAGAGGGAGGATGCTGGCAAGACAGTTCAGATCCATGAGGTACGCCACGGACCTGGCGACGGACGACATTCGCAGGACTGGAGAAAACATGGCGGGAGCGGCAGTCGACACGCTGGGAAACATCATCGACGAAAAGGGCGAGCGCCTTCAGGAGATCGCCTCCAAAACGGTCGGGATACAGACCGGTGCGATCCTGGAAAACAAGGAGAAGCTGGAAGAACTGGCGGATCTGGTGTCGGACGCCGCGGCAAAGACGGTGTCGAAGGCAGCCTCAGCCCTGCAGGACGGCACAGCCGGCACGGTCTTCTGCAAATACTGCGGCACTGCCGTGGATGCCGATTCGGTGTTCTGCAAGAAATGCGGAAAGAAGCTCTGAGCAGGAGCATACACAGGGGGCGGAAACGATCCGCCCCCTGTTTTTCAGGTTAGGGGTCATATTTCCCCAAAGATGCCTGTCTTTTCCATATCCCCGGCGGTGATGACCCACGCCTTAATGGCGCTCACAACGGTGGAGGCATCGGAGGCCTGAAATCATTCATCGGAGC
>JAGACT010000209.1 GCA_017613995.1 Eubacteriaceae bacterium | reverse complement strand
ACCGATCAAGGGAAGCAAATCTGGCCTCCCTGATTAAGGTTCGCCTGTTTTTTTGTTTTGAGCCGGAAATATTCATTGAGAGTACATAAAAAGGAGGGGCTACCTCATTATCGACTAAAAAGTCGTTTTGAGACAACCCCTGTTTTTTATTGCATCTTTTTTTTGTAACCGGATCGCCTGCGGTATCAGAGGATGACCCTCTTGTCCTTTGGATAGCTGACGCTGTAGGCGAGCTTCTTCACTGCCTTTTCGCCGCTCTCCAGGCTGATCTCCCACTTGACCTGGCCTGTCTTCTCGTCGAACTCACCGGAGGAGAGCTCGTCGTTCTCCACGATGATGGCCTTGTCGTTGGATACTGGGATCTGATCGAGAACTGTCAGCTGGGTCGTGCGGGGCTTGCGGCTAGTAACGGTGATCTCGTATTCCAGCTCCGTCTTTTTCTGACCCTTCAGAAGCACGTTCTGAGTATATTTCCTGGTCTGCTTTCTTTCGACCTTGACGGTCTCGTCCTTGCCCAGGGAGATATCGTAGGTATCCTTGGAAGGATCCGGCGAGATCCAGGCGTTGCCCATGAACGCTCCCTTGATGTAGATTGACGCTTCCGTATCATAGAGCTGTTCTATGTCGGAGGTGGCGACTTCCGCCGCGAGATACGCGCAGGTATCGATCTTGGGAACGGTGATGACGTGGTAACGGGACTTTACGGTCTGGCTGGTCAGGTCGCAGATGATCTCCTTGCCCTTGGCAAGATCCCAGGTGCCTCCGAGAACGTATTCCACGGCGGTGTCGTCGTTGTTGACCTGGGCTCCGCCGAAGCTCACCTGGTTCATCATCATTCCGGCGCCCATCATTTCCATGGGGGCTTCCTCGTCACATACTTCCTCGTCCATGACTGCCCTGGCTGCTTCGTAGCTGACGTTTCGGGACATCTTTGCGGCAGCGAATCTCTGGGTGGTCGGTCTCTGAACTTCGAAATTCAGGTAGGAGGGGCGCAGGGTTGGGATGGTCCCTGAAAGGGAAGGATCAGTGGAATACAGGCTGAGCTTTACTCCTTTCCAGTCCTCGTTGGTGATCTGCACTATGCGGCAGCGCAGCTTTACCGTTATGTCCTCGCTGTCCTCCTCGGTATGTATCTCATAAAACGGGGTCCATGAAGCTCCCTGTACGAAATATGTTATCTCGATGGGATAGTCTCCCGGCTGTGCGGCGGTCAGATCCGCCCTGACGAGCTGCTGTCTGAGCTCCGTGGTCCTTTTGCCGAGATCTTCTTTCAGCTGGGTGAGTTCCTTAGTCAGTTTCTCTGTCTTCGCGTAGATGCTTTCGAGCCTCTCCGGCAGTTTTTCTATATACGCGCTGATGCCTTCCACAGTGG
Organism: Eubacteriaceae bacterium; assembly: GCA_017613995.1. Classification (GTDB taxonomy): domain Bacteria; phylum Bacillota; class Clostridia; order Eubacteriales; family Anaerofustaceae; genus RUG14186. Next base: position 2,256 of record JAGACT010000209.1, on the reverse strand, counting down.
CGGAATTGTTGGCGGTGAAGTTCGAGTTGTCGGTCCAAAGTTCCTTCTGGATAGAGAGCACCTCGATCTCGTTTTCCTTCTTTCTTATCCCGTCCTGCAGCTCTGCCGTGGCCTTTCTGATGTCATCCGCATCGGGATTCTCCACCTGTACGTTGGTGCCCGAGATTCCCTCGGGAACGAACAGCCTGACGCTGTCGGAACTTACCTGCATGCCGTTGGGAGCGTTGAGCCCGGCAATCTCGATGCTCTGGATCCCGGCTTCGAGATGCACGGTGGCGCCTCTTCTGACGATGCAGCCGTTTCTGTAAATGGATACTTCCTTTATATCTGTACCTATCATGGTCCGTCCTCCTTATGTTCACTGTTTGATATCATTTTACCATACTTTTGCCCCAGGATGTCGCATCGGATGCGACATCGAAAAAGCTTGTTACTGTTCACTGATACCTCCTTCAGGATCCTTATTGGCAAAGAGCTCCCATCGTAAAGAGGGAGCTCACCTGATGTCAGTATGCTATCTTTTTGTTCTCTCCCAGCATTCCGGGATAGCCTCCCTGCTGGATAAGGACCGTATTGTCCGGATGGGCAATGACCCACTTGCGTTTCTGCATGAGGAGCTTCGCTTCCGCGTAGCCCTCTGAGAACTTTTTGTTTCGCATGATCTCTTCCGCCATGGTAAGGGGGACGTTGGTATCCCTGGGAAGTATCACCACCGCCCTGTAGCCCGGCTCACAGGCTTTCAGGGGAGCGTAGTGAAGGGTATCTCCGTAGATCTCCACCACGGTGCCTCTCGGGAAGAAGAAGACCTTAGCGTCATCGGAACTTATGGTGTTGTTTTTTATGTCGGCAGTCTTTGCTACCGCCAGCATGAGATCGTTCACGCAGATATTCACTTCGATGTCCTTGTGGTACTCAAATCCGTTGAAGGCGTCGCTTGCGCCGTTGCAGTAACCTGCCTGGACGGCTTCGGTGCCAAATACGCTCAGTGAGATCTCCTCGATGATCGGGAGCTTCTCCATCACTGCATCTGACGCGATATATACGCAGCCGCTGCGGGGCAGGGGAGTGGAGCGCTCCATGTAATCCATGATCATGGAGGTATTGAACCCCTGAAGTATCCTTCCGTAGCGTTCGAAACGCTCGTCATTGCAGCTTATGATCTCGATGTCGTTTGCCTCGTTAAGTCTTTGCAGCAGATCCATTGCGTTTTCCTCCTCCTGTTATTAACGGATGATTATTTCTTCTTTGTAGCCCGTTCGGCTCTTATGTCCTTCTTGGTGTTGTCCCATGCGGCCTGGAAGGTCTCAAGACCCTGTCTTGTGTAGGGATGTGCAAAGGAATCGAGATATACCTGGAGTCCGGCGGTGACGATGTCGGCACCGGCCACGGCGCAGTCCACGAACTGCTTGGGAGTCCTGAGGGCGGCGCAGATGATCTGGGTCTTTCCGTAGTAGCCGTAGTTTTTGTACATGTCGACGATGTCCTTTATGTACTGACGGCAGTCCTCGCCGTTGGTCTCTTTCCAGCCGATGAAGGGGGATACGAACAGGCAACCCAGCTTTGCGGGCATGATGGCCTGGGCGGCGGAGAATACCAGCGTAAGGTTGGTCCTTATTCCTTCGGCCTCGAGTCTTTTTGCGGCCTGGATGCCGGGATAGATGGAAGGTACCTTGATGACGAAACAGGGGGAGATGGAGGAAATATCCTTAGCCATCTGGACCATCTCGTCGGGATTTACCAGGTAGGGATTGATCTCAACGGAGATGGGGAAGTCTTCCCAGCTCTTGAAGCCCTGGTCGTCGGCCCACTTGGCGATGTCCTCAACGGCCTTGTTGAAGGTCTTTCCCGAATTCATGATGTGCTTGGGATTGGTGGTAACTCCGTCAAGGATGAAGTCCTCTCTTGCCTGCTTGATCTCATCAAGGATCGCGCTGTCCAAAAAGTATTTCATTTCATTCTCCTTTTTTTTGTTGGATATATTGAATTGGAAACAGTCTCGATAGAGACTTCCCGGCATCAGAGCCGGTCAGAAAGTACGCGGGCACGCTGCCGCGTACTCAACTATTATACCACTTCCGCGGGGATCGTTGACAGAAATTATATTAATTCAAAAAGAGGGGTTGTCTCAAAACGACTTTTTAGTCGATAATGAGGTAGCCCCTCCTTTTTATGTACTCTCAATGAATATTTCCGGCTCAAAACAAAAAAACAGGCGAACCTTAATCAGGGAGGCCAGATTTGCTTCCCTTGATCGGT
>JAGACT010000208.1 GCA_017613995.1 Eubacteriaceae bacterium | reverse complement strand
GGCGTCATCTGTCTGAACTCCCAGTTTGACGAGGTCTTCAGCGCCAAAAAGGTCGAAGAGTATGGTCGGGAGTACACGGGCCAGGTCGTCACCACCCATCTGGAGATGGACGCGACCACCTTCGAGATCTTCCGGTTCTACCTCTGCATGGACGGGGAGATCTTCTGGGAGTGCGACGTGGCCTACGACGAGCCGGAGCCCATGGCCAGCGTGATCCTCAGGACCGCCTTCGAGCGTCCCACCGATCATCCGGTGACCCTGACCGTCAAGATCGACCCGGGCACGGACCATGAGCGCTCCCGGGAGGTGACTGTGCCGGCCAACAGCGAGTTCGGCTACATCTTGGGGAGCGACGTGTCCTACGTCACCTTCAACGACCCGGACTGCACCATCCTGGCCAATTGGGACAACATCAGCGACTTTGCCTGGTACGTCATCACCGATCCCAGCGACGAGGTGGTGCAGAAGTATTCCGAAGCGTACTACGATCTCATGCTGGAGACCGATCCGGACGAGTATTATCGCCAGTATATGGCCGGCCTGGTCCAGGCTAACCAAAGGGAGGCGCTCCTGAGCAACCACAAGAGCGCCCACAGCGCGGTGCAGTTCGCGGACGGGACGAGCATGGACCTCTATCTCGAGGACGGCCTCTATTATGGATGGTACGGCGAGTACGCCGCTTTGGTGGACGGCCAGGGACAGTGGTATGACGTGAAGCCTGACGCAGAGGAGCCGGAACTGCTCGTCAACTTCTATGCCATGTCCGACGAGGAGCGGGACGCCATGCTGGCCGGCCTGACGACGGACTCCTTCCTGGACGACGAGGCCACGATGAAGGAAGTGCCGGTGAGCGTCGAAGACAACGGCGACGGCACCATGACCCTGATCACCATGTTGGATGCGGAAGATTACGACCATGAGGGACACCCCGAGGAGTATCAGGATCTGCCCATGGAGTCCGTCTATATCATAGATACTTCGAACGGTGAGATCCTCCAGGCTACCTACAGCCTGGTGCGCGGGGACGAGCGGATACCGGACAGCACGACGATCTACGACTACGACGGGCCCCGTCCGGAGAGGCTGCAGCAGATCCTGGCCCTCCGCGAGAAACTCACCGCCGACGATTCCGGGGCCACCTGGACGATGACGGTTATCTACGACGCGGGTACGGAAGCGGAGCAGCGCTATTCCATCACCCTGCCTGAGGCGCTGGACGCGGGCATCGTCTTCCGTGACGGCTATGAAGAGATCTCCGCGGGGTGGAGCGAAGCGAGCCCCGAGTATACCGTCTACGCCGGCCCCGCGGCGGCCAAGCCGGAGTAAGTCGAAAAAAAGTGGAAGATCCCGCTGCCAGGGGAGCGGGATCTTCGTATCAACAGATGAAAAGAGACCTGCGGGGGGTAGATCGGCATGGAAGAGAAGAAGCATGCTGTGCTCACAGACGAGCAGATGGACCGTGTCGTCGGCGGGAATGAACTGGGACTGCAGCATGCGGGCGAGCCGATATGGGATCAGAATGAGGAGTCCTTGTTCGGCAAGACAGGGGGTGACCTGCTCTCCCTCTCCTCGTCATCGTACGACTCCGACCCCTGGGCGAAGAGAGAAAAACAGAACTATGATTCCTGGCTGAACGAGACCGGCGGCGACCTCTCCAAACTCGATCCCTTTGGCGGCCATTGAGCCGGTATCCGAAGAACGAGAGCCGCTTTTTGGAGTTTTCAGGATTTTGCATTGCAAAATATAAATCGGTTGATATATAATAAAGGGTAAGATTGAGGAGGAACGGATCATGAAGGATAAAGAGCGCAAAGGAGCACTTCCTGAGGAGGCGGCTTCCCTGGCCGACGAGGCGCTGGAAACGGTGGCAGGCGGTCGGAATGATCCTGATCCTGGGGTGAGAAGGAGGAAACTGGAAGAGGGGAAAACACCCACAGACACAGGGCTTGGGTACGACCCCGCGCGAGCTGCCGGTTTCCCGCAGCCGAGATAAGAGGCTTAGTCCAGAAAGGAGCATAGATCATGAAGAACAAGGAAAATCAGGGAAAGCCCTATGGAATGGGCGTGGAGCTGTCCGACGAACTGCTGGACGTTGTGGCCGGCGGCCTGACGGAGGAAGAGAGGCAGATGATAATGGAGAAGATTAATCCAGCATCCCAAAAGTATATCCAGAGCGAATGGGATAAAAAACACGGTTTTCATGATACAGAGAGATGATAGCCCTGGAACCGGGCAGGTGGGCCAGTTTTTGATCATATTCAACTGCCATCCGGTTTCGAGCTGCGTATCAACAGACAACAGAAAGGATCAGGGGGATATATCGCGATGGAGAACGAGGAAATGAACGACCGGAAAGAGACCGAACGGGCGGTCGAGATCGGTGATTCCCTGACGGATGAGCAGATCGAGCAGATCGCGGGCGGCATATATACAAGGTCGATGCAGTGCAACTGCCATGCGGGAACCGTCACACGGGACGGACAGATCGTTTGCCCGAAGTGCGGCCGTAAATATGGACAGGTCGTTGTCTGAGCAGAACGGAGCGGTACCCCATCAATACAGAGAAGGAGATAGCATCATGAACGAAAAGTTAGAATCCGCCCTGAAGGGCATTTTTGACAGCCTCACCGAGGAGCAGAAGGAGCAGGCCAAGGCCTGCGCGAACATGGACGAGCTCACGGCGCTGCTGGGCAAGCTGGGCGTCGAGCTTCCCGACGAGCTGCTGGAGGATGTGGGCGGCGGCTTTGACCTGGGCTCCATCGTCACCCGTCCCCTCAAGCTCCCCGCGTTCGGCACCATCCAGGAAACATCCGGTGGCTCCCTGGGCACCACCCATATGGATATTAAGGATGACAAGTCGGTGGGCGCCGTTCACATGGATACCGCCGGCACGACCAAGAAGAAAAAGAGCACCTTCAGCTGGGTGTGAGCGAATAGGATCGTTGGCCCCACAGCGCGGACGGGAAGCGGACGGCAGAGCGGGCGGACAGCCTCGGCTGTGCCCGGCGAGCTCCCCCCCGCCATCCTGATGGGGGACAGAAAGGCCTGAAAGGGAGGGTATGGAGCCTGAACGAACAGGGCAAGAGAACTGAATCAATATGGGAGGAACGAAAAAACGTGACCTCCCTGTTTGTGCGTAGAAAGGAGAAAACACAATGACGATCAACAAGACGAAAGACGGCGAAAAGTTGACCATCGCGCTGGAGGGACGGCTGGACACCACCACCTCGCCCCAGCTGGAAGCCGACCTGCGCAGCAGCGTGGACGGCGTTACGGAGCTCGTTTTCGACCTGGAGAAGCTGGATTACATCTCCTCCGCAGGCCTCAGGGTCCTGCTGTCCGCCCAGAAGGTCATGAACCGCCAGGGCGACATGATCATCCGCAACGTGAAGCCGGAGATCATGGACATCTTCGACGTCACCGGCTTTGTGGACATCCTGAACATCGAGGAATAAGACTGTCCCCGCGGAAACGAACGGGCGCGCTCTTTTCGCGTCCTGAAATTCATTGACCGGAGAAGGATATGGCTGACTTAAAACGATATACACTGAACCGCCCCGAGTACGGCATCTACATGAACGAGCTGGCCTTGGGCGGCACTTCGATCAACACCATCGGCTTTTTCATGCGCTTTCCCACCCTGGCGCCGGAGACCCTCCGCGATGCTGCGGACCGCGTGATCCAGGCGGTGCCGGTGTTCTCGCTCACCCTGGCCGGACAGCCAGGGTCGCCCTGTCTCCAGGAGACGGCGCAGCGGGAGCCCTGTCAAAGGGGCGAAGCCCTGACGGCCCAGGAAGCGGCCGCCCGGTGGGAGACCCTGGCGGAAAGCACCCTGGACGGGAAGATGTATGCGTTTTGCGTCGGCCCCCTGACGGACGGCGGCGCCTATCTCATGGCCCGCTTCCATCATATCCTTCTGGATGGCTATGACATGAGCAAGCTCGCCCGCCGCATCCTGGACGAGCTGGCGGGGACGGGGGTGGAGGACGTGGGTCCCCTGACCCGCTATGCGCCGGCCGAGCCCGACGAGGCGGCGGAACGGTCCTTCTGGCTCAACTATTTCTACGACGCCGACTATGAGCCCTTCCTGTTCCCTGTGACGGCGGAGAGCACGAAGCGGACCCGGTTTCGCTTTCCCCTGGGTGCGGAGCTCACCGCGCGCATCCAGGCTTTCGCCGCGGAGCGCGATGTCACGGCGGCTTCGGTGTTCGCCGGGGCCCTGTCGCTGTATCTTGCCCGGGCGTCCCAGAAGCGGGAGGCCG
>JAGACT010000207.1 GCA_017613995.1 Eubacteriaceae bacterium | reverse complement strand
TCCCGTCAGCATCGCCGCTTCGGGGATATGCGTTCATGGTCATGACCTTCTCACCTCCGTTTATGAACACTTCGATGCTCCCCCTGTCCAGGAATATGTCCAGATCCAGTTCACCGTCCCTGAGGGAGACGGGGCAGCGCCTGACGTATGTGTCGGAGTCGGAGCCTTTGATCTGCGTCCCCTGACTGGAGCGGTCCAGCACGACGCAGCCCTCTTCGGAATCATAGTACAGGCTGACATGGTCCTCGCCCCGGCAGAAAAGCCTTATCCCGGCTCGTGTGCTGCCCTGCGGCATAAGCGTCATGACGAGCCTTGCCGCATATGCGCGAAGACCCGGCACGGCCGCAGTGCCCTCCGCGGGGAGCCTGACTCCGTACACCGACAGGATCTTTGCGAAGTATTCCTTAAGCTCCCGGGCCGGGGTCTGAATGAGGGTCCCTTCCCGTAGAGACAGTTCCCGGGGGATCGTGTAGCTTCCCGCCCAGCCCTCCGAAGCGGTGGGCATCGTGCGGCCCCACATCTCCTTCCAGGCGATCATCAGGCATCTTCCGTCGGGGGCATCCGCTGCCTGGGCGGCGTAGAAATCGCTGCCGTGATCGACCACATCCCAGCCAGATGCGCTGAAGCGGCCCGTGAGGCAGTCCAGGCGCCCGGTCATGTACACCGTGGACTGGGGATTCTGGAATCGTCCGTCCCCCGTATGGGTATGCTGCGGGCTGAAGATCAGAATGTCCTCATCTCCGAGGCGGTGGATGTCCGGGCATTCGCAGATGCCTTCCATGGGTATGCCGCACCCTTCCTCCCCGAAGAGCATCCCGACGAAGGAGAACTCCCTGAGGTCTCCGGAGCGATACAGGGCGATGTTTCCCGCATCCCCGATCCTCGTCCCCACCAGGCAGTAGAAGATCTCTCCCCGCGCGAAGAGCTTCGGATCCCTGAAGTCGTCCGCCGGAGCCCCGGGAGGAAGCATGGATGAAGTGATCACCGGTTCGCCGTATTTGGTGAAGCTCACCCCGTCATCGGAGTACGCCATGCACTGCTGCTGCCTTCCTTCTGCGTCCACCCCGGTGTATATCACGTAGAGCCTCGAGCCCTTCACCAGGGCGCTTCCGGAAAAGCATCCCAGGTGGCTGTCGAAGGACCTGTCCGGGAACAGGGCCACCGGCAGGTCCTCCCAGCGGGCAAGGTCACCGCTGACCATGTGTCCCCAGTGCATGGGCCCCCATACCGTGTCATGGGGATTGTACTGGTAGAACATGTGCAGACGCCCTCCGAAAAAGCAAAGACCGTTGGGATCGTTCCCCCACCCCGAAGGCACCGAAGCGTGATACAGGGGCCTTGATGGCGTATCATCCCTTTCAGGGATCATTTTTCCTTCCATAATATCTGAAAAAGGGCAGGCATTCCCAGCGGAACGTCTGCCCTGTCCTTTCCTTTTTTACTGTCCTGCAGTTTCCTGCTGCTTTTCAAAGATCATGTCAAAGGGATACTCCCCGTCGGTGTCCACGAAGATGACTATGGCGCCGTCTTCCCTCAGCGCGAGAGGATAGGCCTCGTTCTCGCTCACCGTGAAGATCCCCTGTTCCAGATCTATGGAAGCGCTGTCTGTACCGGCTCCCAGACCGGTGAAGCTGACGCCCGACGCGCTCCATTCCAGGCACACGGGACCATCCTCGCTGCCGTTCATGACCTCGAGGCTGCGGCTCAGCACCTCCTCCGTGAGCGCCTCCGAGGTGCTCTGCAGAGATGTGAGCAGGTACTTTCCGTAATACTGCTCCAGAGGATCCTTTTCCTCCGCGGCTCCGCAGGAGCACAGGGCTGCCAGCAGGATGACGCACATTATCAGTGACAATACTTTTTTCATTTTCTTTTCCTTTTCTTTTAAATCACCGGGCGGGACAGCTCCCGCCCGGTGAAGTGAAGTTAATGACGCAAATTACTTTTCGCTCAGAGCCCTGTACTTCTCGTAGCGGGCCTTTGCATCCTCCTCGGTCCTGACGAACAGTTCCTCGGCGATGTCGGGGAACGTCACCTGGAGAGAGGTGTAGCGGTTCTCGCTCATGATGAAGTCTCTGAAGCTCTCGGTGGGTTCCTTGCTGTCCAGGGTGAAGGGGTTCTTTCCCTCGGCGGCAAGACGCGGATCATAGCGGTACAGATGCCAGTATCCGGACGCCACCGCGTTCTTCTCCTGATCCATGGCCTTGCTCATGCCGGCCTTGATGCCGTGGTTGATGCAGGGCGCGTAGCAGATGATCAGCGAAGGTCCGTGATAGCTCTCGGCCTCCTTGAAGGCCTTGAGCACCTGGTTGTAGTCAGCGCCCATCGCCACCTGGGCCACATATACGTAGCCGTAGGCCATGGCCATGGCACCGAGGTCCTTCTTCTTGACCTTCTTGCCCTGGGCCGCGAACTTTGCGACGGCCGCTGTAGGAGTGGCCTTGGACGACTGTCCGCCGGTGTTTGAATATACTTCCGTATCGAATACCAGAACGTTCACGTCCTCGGCGGAAGCCAGAACGTGGTCGAGTCCGCCGTATCCGATGTCATAGGACCAGCCGTCTCCTCCGAAGATCCAGAAGCTCTTCTTGGAAAGCTGTCTTCTGTTCTCCAGCACGAAGGCCGCAGCGTCGGCGGCTTCTCCGGAGAGCTTTTCCTTCTCCAGCAGCTCAACGAGCTTGTCGGAAGCGGCCTTCGACGCTTCGGCGTCGTTCATGCCTTCCTTCCACTCGCCGCAGGCTGCCCTGAGTTCCGCAGATGCGGCACCGGCGATGATGTCCAGCTTCTCGGACACGGCCTGTCTGATGGCCTTCACGGCCAGAGCCATACCGAGACCGTACTCGGCGTTGTCCTCGAACAGGGAGTTCGCCCATGCGGGTCCCTTGCCCTCGTCGTTGACGGTGTAGGGGGTGCTGGGGGCAGACGCTCCCCAGATGGACGAGCATCCGGTGGCGTTGGCGATGTACATGCGGTCGCCGTAAAGCTGAGTGACCAGCTTCGCGTAGGGGGTCTCTCCGCATCCCGCGCAGGCTCCGGAGAATTCCAGCAGAGGCTTGACGAACTGGCTGCCCTTGACGGAATACACGTTGTTGTCCTCGGGCTGCTTCGTCCTGAGGCTGACGGCGTAGTCCCAGTTGGGAGCTTCCTTAAGCATCTCGTCCACGGGTTTCATTACCAGCGCCTTCTCCTTGGCGGGGCACACGTTGGCGCAGCTTCCGCAGCCAGTGCAGTCCATGGGGGACACCTGGATGCGGTAGCGCATGTCTGAGAATCCCTTGCCTGCGGGATCTATGGTCACGAAGCCCTCGGGAGCCTTAGCCGCCTCATCTGGGGTGACCAGGACGGGACGTATGGCAGCATGGGGACATACGAATGAACAGCGGTTGCACTGGATGCACTTGTCGAACTGCCACTCGGGCACGTCGTCGGCAATGCAGCGCTTCTCGTACTGGGCCGTTCCGGCGGGGAACACTCCGGTCTCATATCCCTTGAAGGCCGATACGGGCAGATCGTCTCCTGCCTGGGCGTTCATGGGCCTGAGGATCTTCTCCACGAATTCGGGCACCTTCGCTTCGTTGGCGGCGGGAGCGTCCTTCGCGTCCGCCCAGGAAGCGGGGATCTCCACCTTCTTCAGGGAGGATACGGCCATGTCTATGGCCTGATAGTTCATGTTGACGATGGCCTCGCCCTTCTTGCCGTAGCTCTTCACCACGTCCTTCTTCAGGAGCTCCTCGGCCTTGGAGTACTCTATGACCTTCGACAGATAGAAGAACGCGCTCTGCATGACCATGTTGATCCTTCTGCCGAGACCCGTCTCCTTGCCCACCTGGGTGGCGTTGATGGTATAGAATTTCGCATTCTTGGCCGCCAGGGCTCTCTTCATGGCTGCGGGCAGATGCTCTTCGAGCTCGCTGTCGCTCCATGTGGTGTTCAGGAGGAACACTCCTCCGTCCTTGAGGGCTCTTGTCATGTCGTACTGTCCCACGTAACTCTGGGTGGAGCAGGACACGAAGTCGGCGCTGTCGATCAGATAGGTGCTGGTGATCGGTTTCCTGCCGAACCTGAGGTGGGAGATGGTGACGCCTCCGGACTTCTTTGAGTCATATGAGAAGTAGCCCTGGGCATACATGTCGGTATTGTCGCCGATGATCTTGATGGCGCTCTTGTTGGCGCCGACGGTTCCGTCGGAGCCGAGGCCCCAGAACATGCAGCTGATGGTCCCCTCGGGAACGGTATCGATCTTCTCTCCGATGGGCAGTGACTTGAAGGTCACGTCGTCGACGATGCCCACTGTGAAGTCATCCTTAGGCTCGTCGGCCATGAGGTTGTCGAAGACGGCCCTGAGCATGGTGGGAGTGGTGTCCTTTGAACCGAGTCCGTAGATGCCTCCCACTACCTCGGGATGATCCTTGTCCTTGTAGAGGATGCTCTTGACATCCAGGTAAAGGGGCTGTCCCACGGCGCCGGGTTCCTTGGTGCGGTCGAGGACCGCGATCTTCTTCACTCCGGATGGAAGGGCGGCGCGGAAATACTTCTCGCTGAAGGGGCGGTACAGACGGACCTTAAGAAGGCCGGTCTTTGCTCCGCGGGTGTTCAGATAGTCCACGACCTCCTCCAGGGCGTCGCACACGCTGCCCATGGCCACCACTACGTACTCGGCGTCTTTCGCTCCGTAGTAATTGAAGGGGCTGTAGCTGCGTCCGGTCTCCGCGGAGATCTTCTGCATGTAGTCGTTGACTATGTCGGGAAGCTCGGCATAGAATCTGTTGGACGCTTCCTTTGACTGGAAGAAGATGTCGGGGTTCTGGGCGGTGCCCTTCGTATAGGGTGCGTCGGGGGACATGGAACGGTCCCTGAAGCGCTGGATGGCGTCCCAGTCCACCAGGCGTTTGTATACATCGTAATCTATGACTTCGACCTTCTGTATCTCATGGGATGTCCTGAATCCGTCAAAGAAGTGCATGAAGGGGATCGAGGACTTGATGGCCGCAAGATGCGCGACTCCCGCGAGATCCATTACCTCCTGCACGCTGTTGGAACACAGCATGGCAAAGCCGGTCTGACGGGCCGCCATGACGTCCGAATGGTCTCCGAAGATCGACAGCGCGTGTCCCGCCAGGGCTCTGGCGGAAACATGGAACACCGCCGGAAGCATCTCTCCCGCGATCTTGTACATGTTGGGGATCATCAGAAGGAGTCCCTGGGATGCCGTGAAAGTGGTTGTCAGAGCTCCCGCCGAAAGAGAGCCGTGCAGTGCGCCTGCGGCGCCTCCCTCGGACTGCATCTCGGTCACGTTGACTGTTCTGTCGAAAATGTTCTTGAGTCCGTTCGCCGACCACTCATCCACGTATTCCGCCATCGGGGACGACGGAGTGATGGGATATATGGCAGCCACCTCGGTAAACGCGTACGCTGCATGCGCTGCAGCCGAGTTGCCGTCCATTGTCTTTGTCTTAGCCAATTAGGTCTACCTCCAAAAAAAGATATATAAATAATGTATAAAACAAGCAAGCTCATAAGCCGAGTTCTGTTCTGATGACCATCTATCTGTGCGTGCCGTCGCCGGCAGCATCAAGCGACTTACCACGGGCTCGACGGGCCGCCGATATATGCCCTTTCTTAGTCTTGCTCCGGATGGGGTTTACACAGCCGGACAGTTGCCTGTCCGCCGGTGAGCTCTTACCTCGCCCTTTCACCCTTACCGGCATAAGCCGGCGGTTTCCTTTCTGTTGCACTTTCCCTGGGGTCGCCCCCGCCTGACGTTATCAGGCATCCTGCCCTGCGGAGCTCGGACTTTCCTCACCCTTGCGGGCGCGGTCAAGCGGCTTGCTTGTCTTATACAATTTTATCAGAAAACATTGGATTCTTCAACCGTTTTTTCCTCACACCCAGCGCTCGAGGTCCCCCTGGGAGGATTCGAAGACCCCCAGGGACGGGAGCTCCTTGCGGAGGATATCGGACACAATGCGTATGAAGCTCTTCTCGCTTTCGAAATGGGTCATGGTGACGAGGGGCATATCCAGCTCCATTGCCTCTATGAATCCCGAATTGGAAACGTCGCTGGTAACGTATACGTCGGCGCCGCAGTTCTTCGCGGAGGAGATGAGATCCCTTCCCGATCCGCCGCAGAAAGCCGCCCGTCTGAGGATGCGGCCGCCGGAAGCGAAGGCGGACACTTTGAGATTCGCGGCTCCGAAAGTCTTCTTCACCAGGGCGCAGAACTCGTCGAGAGTGCACTCCCGGGAAAGATCGCCGCAGACGCCTATCCCCTCACTGTCGGAACAGTTCTGCAAAAAGCAGTCGGTGTCGATCCCAAGCCTGAAGGCGCTGTAGGCGTTCATCCCGTAGCCGGACCGATCGAAGCAGGTATGGGATGAATAGACGTTCAGGTTATTGCGGATGATCTTCCTGATCAGTTTTCCCCTCACGTCGTCGGTGATGGTTTTTGCGCCCCTGAACAGCAGCGGATGATGGGATATTATCAGCTGGGAGCCGTTGTCCAGGGCTTCCTGCACCACCCTGTCGGTGACGTCCAAGCATACCGTCACGGTGTACACCTCGCTGAGGGGCTCTCCTATCTGGAGCCCGCTGTTGTCCCATTCCAGGGCGCCGCGCTCGTCGGCATAGCTGTTTATAACGTCGAGAATCTCTTTAAGAATCATATCTTCCTATCCTTTCCTCAAGTATGCGTATCTGCTCCCTTGCTCCGGATACGGCTTCGCTGTCCGAGGCCCCCTCGCTCTCCATGCGGGAGAGGATCCTCCGGGCGGTATCGAGCTTTTTTTCCATGTACGAGAGCATCACCGGGTCCCTTCTTTCTATCAGGCACGGGGGGAACTCGCAGTCCGGCCTGGACGGCTCGTCTTCCCTCAGGCCGTCATAGGCGGCCTTCATGCATCTGTAGTAATGCACCCCGTCGGTGGCTATGGCCTGGTCCTCTATGCGGTATCCCTCCCTGCGCAGGAACATCTCCAGCATCCATTCGTTGTTCATGGGCTGCAGCACCAGGACGCACCGGGAAGCGATATCCGGTCTCTGCTCTATGAAGCTCTTTATCAGCTCTCCGCCCATGCCGCAGACGGTGATGACCCGGGGCAGATCGTATCCGTCCAGAGCGTCAAAGCCGCTGCCCAGGGAAAAATCGATCCGGTCCTCCAGAGCGTACCTTGAAGCGGTGCGGCGGGAATTGGAAAGCGGCCCTTCCCTGAGGTCCGTCACTATCGCCCTTTTCACGGTCCCCTTCTGTATAAGGCTCACAGGCAGATACGCGTGATCGGAGCCAATGTCCGCTAAAAGATCGCATTCGTCAGTCATCGACGCGGCCATACGAAGCCGCTCATCCAGATTTATCATAGCTAGATAATACCACAACAGCACACTGAATTATCCCCGAAAGCAAAAAAGAGAGCAAAGTTTGCTCTCTGCGGTTCACCCGTCCTTGAGTATCGTTACAAGAAGCCTCATGAGCATATCCTTCGCGGGCCTGAGCCAGAAAGGTATGATCTTTTTCACCAGACGGTCGTATCCCTCCGGATATGAGGCGTAAAAGCAGTCTTTTCTGTCCATGTCAGATGCCTCCTCCGTTCATGAAATCGCATATGGCCTTGTAGTTGGCGCTGTAGGCGTCGTTGCGGTAGGAAAGCATCCTTCCCTCGCTCAGGATGAATCCTCCCTCCGCTCCCAGGGTGCCGCACAGCATTTTCGTGTATTCCACGGCGTCCCGCACATGGTCCGCCCTGAGGACCTCGGTGGTGAGCCCTCCCATGATGGCCACGTTGGGCATGCTGCTTCTTATCTCGAACACATCGTCGTTCTCGATGTGCATCGTGAGGGTGCCCCGATCAAAGGAGGAGAAATAGTCCGCGAAGCGCAGGATGCTTCCCTCCGCGAATATCCTGGCGTTCATCCCCTTCTTCCCGTATGCCCTCAGCAGCTTCTCCAGTTGGGGCCAGTAGAATGTCTCGAACTGCTTCGTGTTCATGATGTTGTGCACCAGCATCAGTATGGACGCGTCGAAACAGTACTTCATGTCCGGGCCCTTGGAGGCGAGGACCTTTTCTATCTGGGGGCCGATCTTTTTTTCGTCCCACTCCTGGGTGAAATCCTTCAGAAGGGACGCGTTCCTCCTCATGGCGGTGGAAAGCTCCTTTATCCCAAGCAGGTTCGCCATCAGCTCCTCCGCCGCGAAATTTATCGTGCCCGTCATGGGGTTATTGGGCGCAAGGGACGGGATCCCGTACTTCCTGGACGTAAGGGACGCCATCTTTACGATGAACATGGTGTAGCGCAGGTATTCCCCGAAGGTCTTTTTCCATACGGACAGGTCTCTGTCGTACCATTCATCCCCGTACTTCTCCGGGAGCACCTCCTCCCAGACGAAGCGGTCGTAGTCCCTCATGTAGTCGAAGAGGGTATCCACGGTGCACAGCATGTGGTCCCTGATGCCTATGCTCTCGCTGTCATAGTAGTAATATCCCGGCAGCCCGAAAGCCTCGGTGACCGTGAACTGGTTGCGGATCCCGGTGTCCATCAGTCCGTCGACGGTGTAGCGGTCCAGAAAATGTATGACGCATTCCCTCATTACCTCCAGATCCGTGAGGGCCTCGTCCAGGGTGTGCCCGGCATCGAACACCTTCCACGTGACCGCATTGGCAAAGTGGGGGATCCTCTTCACCGGGCGGAACAACGCACAGTCCCGGAACAGCTGTATTCTTTCCTCTCTGAGTTTTTTCGAATCCATTGTCGTATCCCCTATTTTACTGACTTCAATTGACATTGTAGCAACATGAGGCTAAAATGTCAAACATACGAACCCCATCTTGGAAAGGTATAACAGATATGACAAACGAAACGAAAGAAGGCTTCAGCCTGGCGCTGGCGCTGACGGACGCCCTGCCGGTGGTGATGTTTTCCGCCAGCATCATTCTGATCACACTGAAGTTCACCAGTCCGCTGTTCATAGCAGGCGCGGTCCTCAGCGCGGCGGCGGGTCTCGGCAAGGTTGCCTGGAAACTGATACTGGCCCTGAAGGGGCCGGACGTGGAGTTTCTGGCGAAACAGTTCAGATATCTTATGCCCGGAGGCTTCCTCATGATGGCCGCGTCGGTAATCCTGTCCAGAAAGAGCATCGATTTCGCCGCGGTGCTCCGGACTGTGAGCTCGTTTCCCGCCGCTGTGTTCTTCGCGCTCTGGTTCCTGATGATCGTTTACATGATCTGGCTGGCAAAGCACATGGACCAAAGCGACGCTAAGGTGAACTGGAAGGAACAGCTGGTCAACAGCGCGGCGCAGCTGGCGTTCCTTTTGGGGATCGTATTCTGTGTCGTCCGCTGACGTCCGGACATTTCCGGGGCATGTTCCCCCGGGCTTTTGGGAGGTTTTATATGAACATACTTGAGGTACTGTTTCTCGGCGCGGCCCTTTCCATGGACGCCTTCGCGGTCTCCGTCTGCAAGGGCCTGTGCATAAAAAAACCGACCGCGGCGCAGTGCGCGGCCGCCGGGTTATGGTTCGGCGGTTTCCAGGCGCTGATGCCCGCCGCCGGCTATATTCTGGGGGCCGCTCTCACGTCCCGCATCGACCGCTACGTTCCCTGGATCGCCCTGATCCTTCTGGGCGGCATAGGTTCGAACATGATCCGGGAGGCATTCTCGGGAGAGGAGGAGAGCTCCGAAGCCTCCATGGCCCCGAAGACCATGCTGCCGCTGGCCGTGGCCACCAGCATCGACGCCCTGGCGGCGGGCCTGACCCTCGCCCTGCTGGAGGTGAACGTATCCGTATCCTGTCTCATCATCGGCATGACCACTTTCCTGTTCTCGTTTTTCGGGGTGAAGCTGGGATCCGTTTTCGGCACCCGCTGGGAAAAGGGCTCCAGGATAGCGGGAGGAGCCATTCTGATACTGCTGGGCATAAAGATCTTCCTGGAACATATGGGATGGCTGTAAAAACCGGGTATCCTGTGTGAACAATACATAGCCGCAGTACTTTCATACTGCGGCTTTTTTTGTTAAAATATTATGTCGAGGTGACCTATGAGCGAAACCACCACCATCGCCGCCATTTCCACGCCGTCGGGCCTGGGCGGC
>JAGACT010000206.1 GCA_017613995.1 Eubacteriaceae bacterium | reverse complement strand
CAGGAGAAAAAGTGATCCCGGTCAAACGGGACAGCGGGCAAGTGTCTGCCCTGTGTCCGCGTAAGCTGCACGAAGCCGCCGCCTCTAAGCTTTAAGCGTAGGCGGGGGTAGTTCACCACAGGGCTGTGCCCCGTACAATCCGAAATGGCGGGAGGTGACGGCCCTGTTACTTCGGCCGTCCTCCATCCATGACATTATACTACATATATATGGATAAGGCAACGGTACTGATGCTTTTCCCCCCGGCCAACCGGTCCTTCCGGGACCGAAACCACTATGCTGCCCGATCGTTCCGTCCATGCTGAAAATATGATATGAACCTGATACTATATTGAATTGGACTGGAAAATATGATATTCTGAATTCAGGTTATTTGAGGGTAATAATATAACAGAAAGGGTTTATTTATACATGACGAAAAAATACGTTTATCTGTTCTCAGAGGGCAATGCGGACATGAAGGAGCTCCTGGGAGGCAAGGGCGCTAACCTGGCGGAGATGACCAACATCGGAATGCCGGTGCCCCAGGGCTTCACGGTGACCACCGAGGCCTGCACCCAGTACTATGAGGACGGAAGGACCATCAACTACGGGATCATGGCTGAGATCATGAAGAACGTCGAGATCATCGAAAGGATCAACGGCAAGAAGTTCGGCGACAGCAAGAACCCGCTGCTGGTATCGGTTCGTTCCGGCGCCAGGGCCTCCATGCCCGGCATGATGGATACGATACTGAACCTGGGACTGAACGACGAGGTGGTGGAGGCTCTCATCATGGGCAAGCCCGATCCCGTATTCGAGAGATTCGTGTATGACTCATACCGCCGCTTCATCCAGATGTTCTCAGACGTGGTGATGGAGGTGAGCAAGAGCGATTTCGAGAGGCTCATCGACAGGATGAAGGAAAACAGAGGAGTCTCCTTCGACGTGGACCTGACCGCATCGGACCTCAGGGAACTTACCGTACAGTTCCGGGATGCCTACAGGAAGGCCACAGGGGAGGAATTTCCGTCGGATCCCAAGGTACAGCTCTATGAGGCCATAAGGGCCGTGTTCCGTTCCTGGGACAACGAGAGAGCCAACGTTTACAGACGTGACAACGACATACCCTATTCATGGGGCACCGCGGTCAACGTGATGCCTATGGTGTTCGGAAACCTTAACGACAACTCCGGAACGGGAGTCGCCTTCACCAGAAACCCCGCCACCGGCGAGAAGAAGCTCATGGGAGAATTCCTGATCAACGCCCAGGGAGAGGACGTGGTGGCGGGTATCCGCACCCCCATGCCCATCGATCAGATGGCCGAGAGGTTCCCGGAGGCATACAGACAGTTCACCGAGATCTGCGATACGCTGGAGAAGCACTATCACGACATGCAGGACATGGAATTCACCGTGGAGAACGGAAAGCTCTACATGCTGCAGACCAGAAACGGAAAGAGGACCGCTCAGGCCGCTCTTAAGATCGCCTGCGACATGGTGGAGGAGGGCGCCATCTCCAAGCGCGCCGCCGTAATGATGGTGGAACCGAGAAATCTCGATACGCTGCTGCATCCCTGCTTCGATCCCGGGATCCTGGAAAAGGCCTCGGAGATGGGCAGGGGACTGGGTGCTTCCCCCGGTGCGGCGTCCGGCAAGGTGGTATTCACCGCCGCTGACGCGAAAGCATGGCACGACAGGGGAGAGGAAGTCATCCTCGTCAGACTCGAGACCAGTCCCGAGGACATCGAGGGCATGAAGGCCGCCCGGGGCATCCTCACCGTAAGGGGAGGAATGACCTCCCACGCCGCGGTGGTGGCCAGAGGCATGGGCACCTGCTGCGTTTCCGGATGCGGGGACATAAGGATGGATGAGGAGAACAAGTGCTTCGAGCTCGGAGGCAGGACCTTCCGGGAGGGGGATTTCATATCCATAGACGGAAGCACCGGAAAGATCTACGAGGGGATCATCCCCACAGTGGACGCCACCGTCACCGGGGAATTCGGAAAGCTCATGAGCTGGGCCGATGAATTCAGGGTCCTTAGGGTCCGTACCAACGCGGACAGTCCCGAGGACGCCGCCAGGGCGGTGGAACTGGGAGCTGAGGGAGTCGGACTCACCAGGACCGAGCACATGTTCTTCGACACCGACAGGATCGCCGCGTTCCGGGAGATGATCTGCTCGGATACCGTGGAGGAAAGGATCGCCGCGCTGGAGCGCATCGAGCCCATGCAGCAGAAGGACTTCGAGGGTATCTACGAGGTCATGAAGGACCTGCCCGTGACCATAAGGTTCCTGGATCCGCCCCTGCACGAATTCCTGCCCACCGAGGAGGCCGACATAAAAGCCCTGGCCGACGCCAAGGGCAAGAGCGTTGAGGACATCAGGGCTCTCATAGATTCGCTGCATGAATTCAACCCCATGATGGGCCACAGAGGATGCCGTCTGGCGGTAACATATCCGGAGATCGCCCGGATGCAGACCACAGCTGTTATCAAGGCAGCACTGGAGGTCAACAGGAGACACCGCGGATACCGCATCAAGCCCGAGATCATGATCCCGCTGGTGGGAGATGTCAGGGAATTCAGGTTCGTGAAGAATATCGTGAAGACAACGGCGGACAGCATCATAAAGGAGTCCGGAGAGGATCTGGAATACCTGATCGGCACCATGATCGAGATCCCCAGGGCCGCTCTTACCGCCGATGAGATAGCCAGGGAAGCGGATTTCTTCTCCTTCGGAACGAACGATCTTACCCAGATGACGTTCGGCTTCAGCCGT
Source organism: Eubacteriaceae bacterium (assembly GCA_017613995.1). Taxonomy (GTDB): domain Bacteria; phylum Bacillota; class Clostridia; order Eubacteriales; family Anaerofustaceae; genus RUG14186. The sequence continues at coordinate 1,655 of JAGACT010000206.1, read as the reverse complement.
GATGACGCCGGCAAGTTCCTGGTGTCGTACTATGACACCAAGATCTACGAGAACGATCCGTTCTCAAGGCTCGACCAGAACGGCGTTGGCAAGCTGGTGGAGATGGCTGCGAAACTGGGCAGGGAAGCCAATCCCTCCATCCACCTTGGCATCTGCGGAGAGCACGGCGGAGACCCCTCCAGCGTGGAGTTCTGCCACAGGGTGGGACTGGACTACGTGTCCTGTTCACCGTTCAGAGTGCCCATCGCCCGTCTGGCTGCGGCCCAGGCGGCCATCAGATCAAAGTCCTGATGCAGGCACAGGGCATTCGACTGTACTGTAAAACCGGCAGCGCGGGAACGCATCCCGCGCTGTTTCAATTTCAAGAAAGCATGCCCCGATCCGCGCCGGTTGGTGATATCATAGTATCTGAACGGAGATATGCCTCCTTTCCCTGAAAAAACGGAAAGGATCCCGTCTGCGTTCGGCACAGATGAGATACGGAGGAACTGCCCCATGCTGGAACTGTATTTGCCGGGCTTCGAGGAGCTGTGGTTCCGCCAGAAGATGCTGGCGGACGAAGAGACCATGTCCTATAACCATGCCTGGGGAGGCACGGTAGCCTTCGAGCGGGAAGACTGGCAGAGCTGGTACGATCACTGGACGGGCGACACCGCAGGTATGAGATATTACCGTTACCTGAAAAATGAGGACGGGGACTTCGTGGGGGAGATCGCCTATCATTACGACGGCGAGTTATCATCCTTCATGGCGGATGTGATCATTTACGCGCCCTTCAGGGGCAGGGGATACGGCAGGACGGGCCTGGAAATGCTGTGCGGGGCCGCGGCGGAAAACGGGATCACCGTTCTCAGGGACGATATGGCGTCGGACAATCCCGCTTTGCCGATGTTTCTGAAATGCGGCTTCACGGAGGAATACCGTACGCAGGAGAAGATCATGCTGGTAAAGGATCTGCGGCATCATGACGCTGCCTCCCGGCCCCGGACCGGGCAGGGCTGAACATATACATATATCAGAAGAAAGGATATGTGAACAGGTAAGGGTCATGATAAGGATATCGTTCGTTACCGGGGAGCTGATCTTCACCGCCGTATGGCTCCTGATACGCATCGCAGTATGGATCAGAAACGGAGGAGCCGACTGGAAGAGGGAAGCGCTCCTGCTTTTGATGTACGTGAATCTGGCGGTGATAATCCGCTTCTCCTTCTTTCCGATGGAGCTGGCCGACGGCAGGATCCGGCCGCTTATCCTGGATACGCAAAACATTTTCCCGTTTGAGATCAATACCGTGCCCTTCGTGCACATGCGGGATTACGTCTCCGACAGGGCGGAGCTGGTGAACTTCTTCGGGAACATCGCCATGTACATTCCGGGAGGGGTGATGCTTCCCATCGTTTATCCCCGGCTGGACGGCTTTTGGAAGGTGACGGCAGCGGGAGCTTCGATCTGTCTTTGCGTCGAGATCCTGCAGCTGCCCTTCCCCTCCAGGGTGTCCGACGTGGACGATCTTATTGTCAACTACTCCCTCCTACGGCTGAAGCCTTAGAGGAGGGAGCTTGTAACTGCCACGTGGTATTGACGGCTTTTGACGGCCTCCCACTTTTTTCGCCTGTCATATCATGACAGACGTGGCGTTACATCAGGGCACATTG
>JAGACT010000205.1 GCA_017613995.1 Eubacteriaceae bacterium | reverse complement strand
CCATCGCCAGCGGCATCGCCCGGTCCGGGGCGGACATCATCGCCATCGACGGCTTCCGGGGTGGCACCGGCGCGGCCCCCACCCGCATCCGTGATCACGTGGGCATCCCCATCGAGCTGGCCCTCAGCAGCGTGGACCAGCGCCTCCGGGAGGAGGGCATCCGCAACACCGTGAGCCTGGTGGCCGGCGGGTCCATCCGCTCCTCCGCGGACGTGGTGAAGGCCGTGGCCCTGGGGGCCGACGCCTGCTACGTGGGCACCGCGGCCCTGCTGGCCCTGGGATGCCATCTGTGCCGCAGCTGCCACACCGGAGTGTGCAGCTGGGGCATCGCCACCCAGAAGCCTGAGCTGGTGACGAGGCTGGATCCCGAAGCCGGCGCCGAAAGGCTCGTCAACCTGATGAACGCCTGGCAGAGGGAGATCACCGAGATGATGGGAGGCATGGGCATCAACTCCATAGAGGCCCTGAGGGGCAACCGCCTGATGCTGAGGGGCATCGGACTGACACAAAAGGAGCTGGACATCCTCGGCATCCTGCACGCGGGAGAATGATATCAGGAAGATTTACTGCGCAAAACCGCGCTCTGAGCCGTTTTTCGGTGCATACCGTGCGGTTTTCGGCGCGAAAGATTATAAAACCGACAGGGGGTTTGGTACAATTATGCTTATAGAAACCAGAGGTCTTGAACACAGGGAGCTCAACGAGCTGATTAGACGAAGCGGCGGGGCCGCGACCCTTGCGGACTGCTGCGGGCAGAGATTCATCGCCGCGGGCATGAGCGGATGCGATATCGACATAGAGGGAGTACCGGGCAATGCCCTGGGAGCATACTTCAACGGAGGCACCATCACGGTCAGGGGCAACGCCCAGGACGCGGTGGGCGACACCATGAACGCCGGCAGGATAGTGATCCACGGCAGCATCGGCGACGCCGCGGGCTACGGCATGAGAGGCGGCAGGATCTACGTGAGAGGAAACGCGGGCTACCGGGCCGGCATCCACATGAAGGCCTACGGCGACAGCTTACCGGTCATGGTGATCGGAGGGCGCGCCGGCAGCTTTCTCGGGGAATACCAGGCCGGCGGCATAATCATCGTGCTGGGGCTGGATAGCGGCCCGGAGAGGATCGTGGGGGAATTCCCCTGCACCGGCATGCACGGAGGCACTCTTTATCTCAGGGGGGACTGCGAGGGGGTCCGATTCCCCGTGCAGGTAAACGTGAGAAAAGCGACGGACGAAGACATGGAAGCCCTCGAAGGATATCTTGCGGATTACTGCGAAGTGTTCGGCCTCGATCCCGGCAGGATCACGGAAGGCGGCTTTACGGTCGTCACCCCTGACAGCAGCAATCCCTACAGACAGCTTTACGTGGCTAATTGAAGAAAGGTAGTTTTTGTGATGGATTATTCAAAAGAAGAGGTCATTCAGTACGCCATGGAGGAGGACGTGAAGTTCATACGTCTGGCCTTCTGCGACGTTTTCGGAAAGCAGAAGAACATCGCCATAATGCCCCATGAGCTCGGGAGGGCCTTCGATGACGGCATCGCCGTCGACGCCTCAGCCATAGCGGGCTTCGGGGACGAGATGTACAGCGACCTGCTGCTGCATCCGGAGCCGGACACCCTGATGCCCCTTCCCTGGAGACCGGAGCACGGCCGCGTGGTCCAGATGTTCACATCCATAACCCGTCCCGACGGCACTCCCTTCGTGTGCGACACCAGGTCGCTTCTGAAGAAGGCCGTGGCGGAGGCGGCTGATGCGGGATACGAGTTCACCTTCGGTTCGGAGCAGGAATTCTACCTCTTCCAGCTGGACGACGACGGAAAAGCAACCAAGATACCCTGCGACGAAGCGGGATACATGGACATAGCTCCGGACGATAATGGAGAGAATATCAGGCGCGACATCTGCCTCACCCTGGAACAGATGGGCATCTATCCCGAGAGCTCCCACCACGAGGAGGGCCCGGGCCAGAACGAGATAGACTTCCGATACGCCGGCGCCCTGAAGGCCGCGGACGACGCCGTCACTTTCCAGAGAGTGGTAAGGACCATCGCCAGCCGCAACGGCATGGCGGCGGACTTCTCCCCCAAGCCCCTGGAGGGCAGGCCCGGCAACGGGTTCCACATCAACATGTCCCTGAAGCCCTTCGACGACACGGGGGCCTTCAGCCACATGATAGCGGGAATCCTCGGAAACGCCGGCGCCATGAGCGCCTTTCTGAACCCCACCGAAGACTCCTACAGGAGGCTCGGCGCCAACAAGGCCCCCATGTACATCTCCTGGTCGGAGCAGAACCGCTCCCAGCTGGTCAGGATCCCCGCCGCCAGCGGGCAGTACCGCAGGGCGGAGCTCAGAAGCCCGGATCCCGGCGCGAACCCCTACCTGGCCTTCACCCTGATGATCTACGCGGCCCTGGAGGGCATCAGAGAGCAGATGGTCCTGTGCCCACCCGCAGACATCAATTTCTACACCGCGGAGGAGGCCGTCCTCTCCCGCTTCGAGAAGCTCCCCGCAAGCCTCAGGGAGGCCCGGGACGCCGCGGAGGCCAGCGAATTCATAAGAAGGCACATACCCGAAGAGATCCTGTCCATCTACTGCAAAGCACACTGATCCGACACGAAGAAAGGAAGGCTCCCCATGAGTCTGATGGAGCACGTATACAGCGTAATGATCGTATCGGCTGCGGACAAACTGAACAGCTCTGTTCTCTCGCTGCTCCCCTCGTCCCGCTACCAGCCCGTCAGGGTCGTCTCCTCCGTGAACGCCGCCAAACGGGCCTGGAACGAACGCAGCTACGATTACATCATCATAAACTCGCCCCTGCCGGACGACGCGGGGGTGGGCTTCGCCATGGATACGGCTTCCTCCGCGGGGACGGTGGTGCTGATGCTTCTGAGGGAAGAGGTGATGGAGGAGATCCGTTCGGAGGCGGTATCCCGGGGCGTGTTCACCCTGACAAAGCCGGTGTCCCGCTCCCTCATGGCCCTGGCCCTGGACTGGATGGAGAGCGCCCGGGAGCGCCTTAGGATGACCGAAAAGAAAACGCTGTCCTTCGAGGAGAAGATGGAGGAGATCCGCCTGGTGAACCGGGCCAAGTGGATACTCATCTCCCAGCTGAAGATGGACGAGCCCAGGGCCCACCGCTACATAGAAAAGCAGGCGATGGACCGCTGCGTCTCCAAAAGGGAGATCGCGGAGGAGATCATCGCCACCTACTGAGAAGACAGTTTTCCCGCGGGAAGGCTGTTTTTTTTACCGCAAAGCAAAGTCACTGTTTAAAAAGGCATGGCCGAAGCCATGCCTTTGATAATGTGATCTTACTTCTTTCTCCACTTGCGCTCCGCCAGCTTCGAGAGCAGCAGCTCCACAGCGGGCCTGTCGGGCTCGGACTGGGCGTGGCAGACGTCGTCGAACACGATGCAGAAGGGATCTTCGTTGGTGAAGTTCCTCCACTCGGGCATCGGAGCTCCGTCGCTGTCCGCTCCGTTGGGGTCGCCGGTCCTGGCGAAGTTGGTCCAGTAGTTGCACATCTGGCGCGCCAGGTCGTAATGCTTGCCCTTGAAGGGTCTCCAGCACTTGGCCAGGGTCTCGAACACGAACCACAGATCCGATGAGTGGAACGCGCCGGGATCGTCCCAGCCGGGCATCTCGGGTCCGAAGCAGTAGAAGTACTCCTTCATGCCGTCGTCGGCGCCCTTCATGTGCAGGAGCTTGACTCCGAAGCGCTGACCGTTGACCTTCAGGGCGTCCTTGAGTTCGTCCAGGCTCGCGGAATCGTAGTTCGCGGCCTTCAGGACCTCTTCGGCGTCCTTCTCACCCACCAGGGCGATTATCTGGTCGCGGATGGATTCCTTGGTGGGCTTGCGCCCGAAGGCGTCTCCCATGTCGCCGGTGGTATGTCCCGCCATCAGGGGCACGTTGAGCCTCTTTCCCTCAGCCAGCATGTCTGCGGGATCCTCGGGAGCGAAGACTCCGTCCACGTTGAAGCCCCAGCGGATGCCGGTCTTCTCGGCGAACTCCAGCATCTTGTCGCGGATGGTGAAGGAATCGATCTGCTTTGCTTCCTCGAGGCTCTTGACCCCCAGGAACTCGAAGAATTTGACTCCGTTCTCCTCTGCCTGCTTCAGGGGCAGGTAGGCCATCATGGACATGTAGTTGATGCCTCCGCCGCTCATGGAGATGGCTCTCTTGATGTGGTCGGTGTCGTTTAAGGGGCTGCACAGCTGGAAGAGGACGCTTCTGCCTCCGGCCGACTGTCCGAAAATCGTGATGTTGTCGGGATCTCCTCCGAAGGCTGCGATGTTGCGCTTTACCCACATGAGGCCGAAACGCTGGTCATAGCTTCCGAAGTTGGTGTAGCAGCGGTCCTCGGCGGTGGCGGTCACCTCGGGATGGGCGAAGAATCCGAAGATATTCACCCTGTAGTTGACCGATACGAGGATCACTCCCCTTCTGGCTATCCGCTCGCCGTCGAACTCCATCTCGGAGGGATGACCCTCCTGGAGTCCTCCTCCGTAGAACCATACCATTACGGGCAGCTTCTCGTCGGCGCTCTTTGCGGGCGTCCACACGTTCAGCTGCAGGCAGTCCTCGCTCATTTCCAGGTTGGTGTCCACGTTCCATTCCCTGGAGTAGATGTTGTCGGGATCCAGGCCGGGCATCTTCTGCATGGCGATGGGGCCGAAGGTGAAGCACTCTCTGACGCCCACCCAGTCCTCTGCGGGCTGGGGGCCCTTCCATCTGAGCTCTCCCACGGGAGGGGCCGCGAAGGGGATCCCCTTGAAGGCGGTGATCCTGGGATCAGCCGCGGGGAGCCCCCTTACCCAGCCGTTTTCTGTCTTTACTTCTCTGAGCATGACATTACTCCTCAGAGCTTTGACTTGTAATTCTCAACGAGGGGCTTGAGCACGTCCGCGGGCTCGGTCACCTGGAGTTTCGGACCGTCGTTGTTGAACCACATGGCGTTGGGCTCTTCGATGGAATACTGCTTCCAGGTCTCCATGGGGGCTCCGTCGTTGTCCACGCCGTTGGGATCGCCGGTCTTCATGAAGTTGGCCCAGTAGTTGCACATCTGGCGGGACAGATCGTAGTGGTTGCCCTTGAAGGGTCTCCAGCACTTGGCCAGGTTCTCGAAGAAGAACCAGAGGTCGGATGAATGGAAGGTTCCGGGATTGTCCCATCCGGGGATCTCGGGATTGAATACGTAGTAGTACGTGGGATAGTCGATGCCCTGAGCCTTGTCGCATTCCTTCATGGCTCTGAAGGTCATCTCGAAGCCGCATACCGCGCTCTTCTTCTTGGCTTCCTCGAAATCGTCTCCGCAGGCTGCCAGGAACGCATCCGCCTGATCGCCCAGGGCCGCCTTGGCGTTGGCGCGGAATTCTTCCATGTTGTCTCCGCCGAGAGGAGTCCGAAACTCCGTGGAGGTGTTGCCGATGATGATGGGCATCTTCATGTGGTCGCCCTTGACCATCTTTTCCACGAAGTGTCCGTCGATGAACTTGTTGTCCACAACGGTGGAGAATCTTCCGTTGTATGCCTCGCACTTGTCGCGGAGGGTAACGGCGTCGATCTTTCTGGCTTCCTCAAGGGTGGATACTCCGAGGTACTTGAAGAAGTCCTCGCCCTGCTTCTGGGCCTCTTCGTAGGTGATGCCGGCTCTGCTGCCGTACACGCCGGTCATGGTGCCGCTCATGATGATGGCCTTCTGGAAAAGACCCTCGTTGATGAGCGAGCCCATCTGCGCGCAGGTGCTTCCGCCGCCCGCCGACTGTCCGCCGATGGT
>JAGACT010000204.1 GCA_017613995.1 Eubacteriaceae bacterium | reverse complement strand
CTGAGATACCTGGACGAGCTGCAGGTGCTGTACTACGGGGTGCTGGTGTACCCCTCGGTGTACCTGCCTTCCGATCCCTCCCGGATAGGACCCCTTTCCCTGGGAGCTTCCCTCAGGGGGGACCCCTGGGAGACGCGGGGTGCCCTGAAGAGAAGCCTCGATCGGAGAGCTGCCCTGAAGGCCGCCCTGGAACACGAGGAGGAGCTCAGACAGCTGGAAGGCGAGCCCCCAGAGATGCCCCTTCTGTCCGGGGAGGAACCCGAAGAGCAGGAGGAGGAGCAGACGCCTCAGACGTTCTTTGCAGCCAGGGACGGGGAAACTGACCCCGCGGGGGACGTAGAGCCCGATGCCCCGGAAGAGATATCCGGGGATAAAGATATATAATTTTTTATAATACAAGGAGATATATTTATGGGTTGGACAAAGGAAATGGTCCACGAGGCCGTTGAAAACCAGAGAAAGTACTTTCGGACCAACGAGACTCTCGACGTGAGCTGGAGGATAGAGCAGCTCAAAAAACTCAAGGCAGCCATGATAAAGTGGACTCCGGAGATAGAAAAGGCGCTGAACCTTGACCTCGGCAGGACCGAGGCGGAAGGATATTTCTGCGACATAGGGGACGTCATCATGGAGATCAACGAATGCATCCATGAGCTCAGAAAGTGGGCCCGTCCCGAGACCCACTTCTCGGGATTCGTATGCTTCCCCAGCATCATCACCAAGGTGTACAAGATGCCCTACGGCGTGTCCCTGATAGTGAGCCCCTTCAACTTCCCGATACTTCTTTCCATCGGAGTGCTGGCGGCTTCCATCAGCGGAGGCAATACCGCCGTCATCAAGACCAGCTCTAAGTCGGCCAACTGCACCAAGGTCATGCAGGACATGATAGCCGACACCTTCCCGCCGGAGTACTGCGTCGTCATCGACGGAGGCCATGACGTGGCGGACTTCTGCCTCGAGGAGCGCTTCGACAAGATCTTCTATACCGGTTCCCCCTCCGTGGCGGTGCACGTCATGGAGATGGCGGCAAAGAACCTGACCCCCGTGGCCCTGGAGCTGGGCGGAGAGACAGGAAACTGGGCCATAGTCAGAAAGGACGCGGACCTAAAGGATGCCGCGAGAAAGATCGCATTCTTCAAGATCTGCAATTCCGGCCAGATCTGCATCAACATCAACCAGGTGGCCGTGGCCAGCGAAGTGGCCGAGGAGTTCGTGGGAGAGCTCAAGAAGGCCATCATCAAGCAGATCGGGGAGGATCCCATCCACAACCCCGAGTATCCGAAGCTCATCGCTAAAAAGGCCTACGACGCCTGTGCCACCGAAGCGGAGGAATACCGTGAGCGCATAGTTCTGGGCGGCGTGGGAGACCCTGAGACCCTGAAGTACGCTCCCACCATCATCTATCCCGTAAAGATCGACGAGGGAGTCGTGAACCACGAACTGTTCTGCCCGATACTGCCGGTGGTGCCCTTCAAGGATTCCGAGATAGACGATCTGATGGAGACCATAGCCTCCAGGGAGCACGGTCTGGCGCTGTACCTGTTCACAAAGGACAAGGCCTGGGCGAAAAAGACCATGCAGACCCAGCAGTACGGAGGAGGCGGCGTGAACGAGGTGTGCCTGCACATCCTGGTGAAGGGCGTGCCCTTCAACGGCACCGGTCATTCCGGAATGGGAGCCTATCACGGCGAGTGGGGCTTCAGGGAATTCACCCATCCCTCCACGGTGCTCTACGGTTCCACGAAGTTCAACCTGCCCCTGAGGGAGCATCCCTACGAAGGAGCGAAGAACGCCTATAAGATGAAGCTCCTCAAGTTCTTCGAGCAGTAGGAGGCGAAGAGATGGCGAATAAGGCATACTGCAGAATTTTCCAGGGAGTCATGAAGATCGGCAACTATTTCATGGGTTACCGCACTCCCGAATACATCGAGGGACCCGGCAGCATCCGATCCCTTCCGGCACAGATACTGGAAAAGGGAGTCAGGAAGGTCCTTCTGGTCACCGACGGCGGCCTTGTGAACATAGGCCTTCCCAACGGGCTCATCGAGGCCATGAAGGAAGCGGGACTGGATTACGCGGTCTTCTCCGACATACAGCCCAACCCCACCGACGAGAACGTGGAAGCGGGCCTGAAGGTGTTTCATGACGAGAGCTGTGACGGAATCATCGCCTTCGGAGGCGGTTCCCCCATGGACTGCGCCAAGGCCATTGCGGCCCGCCACGCCCGTCCGAGAAAGAGCGTGGCCCAGCTTCAGGGCATCCTGAAGGTCATGAAGAAGATCGTGCCAGTCTGGGCGGTTCCAACGACAGCCGGCACCGGCAGCGAGACCACCGTGGCTGCGGTCATCACCGAGGCGAAGACCCACCACAAGGCATCCATCAACGATCCCTCCATCCTGCCGAAGTACGCTGTACTGGATCCGGAGCTCACCATGGGCCTGCCTCCCTTCACCACGGCCACCACGGGCATGGACGCACTGTGCCACGCGGTGGAGGCCTACACCAACCATACCTACAACACGAAGGAGGAGGACTGGAGGGCCAAAGAGGCCGTCAGGCTCATCCACGAATACCTCTACAAAGCCTATGAGAACGGAAGCGACCTGGAGGCCCGCCAGCAGATGCAGCTGGCAGCGTTCCACGCGGGAAGGGCCTTCACCCGGGGCTGCGTCGGTTACGTCCACGCGGTGGGACATACCCTGGGAGGGCTCTACGGAGTCGCCCACGGCCTGGCCATGTCTGTCATCCTGCCCCACGTGATGCGCCAGTTCGGTCCCGCGGTGTACGGCCGTCTGGCGGACCTGGCGGACGTATGCGGCATGGCAGGCGCCAGTGACGCCGAGAAGGCCGAGAACTTCATCTCGTGGATGGAGGAGTTGAAAGTGAAGATGGGGATCCCCGCCGGATTCGACTGCATACAGGACGCCGACCGCGAACAGATCTGCCGCTGGGCGGACGCGGAAGCCAATCCCCTGTATCCCGTCCCCGTGATCTGGCAGAGGGAGGACTTCATGAAGCTGCTGGATACCCTTTCCAAAGCGTAAAGATAAATGTGTACCCGATCCCGCCCCAGGCGGGATCGTTCTTTTGCCGTATCTACGCATGCGGCTTCATTTTAATAAGGATCGGGCCTCCTTATGCATTCTTAACATAATATTATTAAGCCATTTGCCGAAATCGGTTGTGTTTCACAGCCAAGTGATGATATAATCACATCTAATATAAACCAGCCGAAAGGAGCATCCTATGAAGGCAGCCATACTTGGATTCGGCACGGTGGGAAGGGGGACCTACGAGGCTCTGAAGGAAACCGACTGCGGCCTCGAAGTCAAGAAGGTACTGGACCTGTACGTACCATCGGGCTATGAGGACCTGGTGACCACCGATTTCAACGACATACTTTTCGACAGCGAGATCACCGTGGTGGCGGAGGCCATGGGAGGACTGCATCCGTCCTATGAATTCGTTACCGCCTGCCTGGAAAAGGGCAAGAGCGTGGTGAGCTCCAACAAGTATCTCATCTGCACATATTACAGGGAACTGACGGAACTGGCCGAGAAAAACGGCTGCGTCCTGCGCTACACCCCCGCCGTGGGCGGAGGCATACCCTGGCTCAACAATCTGAGCCGCATAGCCCGCCTGGACGAGATACTCTCCTTCAGAGGGATCGTCAACGGCACCACGAACTACATACTGGATGCCATGCAGACCCGCTCCTTCCCGTTCAAGGACGCCCTGAGGGTAGCACAGGAGCTGGGATACGCGGAGTCGGATCCCACCAGCGACCTCAACGGCGCCGACGCCCGGCGAAAATGCGCCATAAGCGCCAACATAGCCTTCGACACCATCATGGACGAGGACGACATCCCCACCTTCGGCATAGAGAACATCACCGACAGGGACGTGGAGATCTTCGGGAGGATGGGAGTGACGGCAAGACTGATCGCCGAGGCGGTGATGACGCCTTCGGGCATCAGCGCCAGCGTGGAGCCCGTACTGTTCCCTCCCGAGTCCCTGGAATCCTCGATCCACGTAAACTACAACTGCATCACTCTGTTCGGCAGGCGCACCGGCCAGCTGTCCTTCATAGGGCAGGGCGCAGGAAAGGATCCCACGGGATGCTCCCTGGCCAACGACATGCTGGATGCGGCATACGATACGAGGCGGGACAGCCACGTCTTCCCGGAAAGCATTCCGCCAACGGACAAGACTACAGTCAGAAAGAGGTATTACATCAGGTGCTCGGACGAGCTGAGCGCTTTGGGCTTCTCCTCACCGGAGGAGGGAGCATATATCACGGAGCGGATGTCCCTAACTGACATCCACAGCCTTTACGACAATCTCAAAGACAAAAACGCGTTCATCGCGTCCATAGACAAGGAGGTCACAGCGTGAAAGTTTTAAAATTCGGAGGAAGCTCACTGGCGGATCATGAGGGATTCAACAGGATCAGGAACATAGTGTCATCGGATCCGATGCGCACCGTTGTGGTGGTATCAGCCCCCGGAAAGAGATACTCCGCGGACAACAAGATTACGGATCTTCTGTACATCTGCACCGCCCACATACGCTACAAGGTGAGCTATGACGACATCTGGAACGATATAAAAAGCCGCTACCTGAACATAGCCCAGGGATGCGGTCTGGACCTCGACGTGGAGGGCATCCTCTCTGAAGTGAGAGCCAACTTCACCCCCTCCGTTTCGGAGGAATACGTGGTCTCCCGCGGTGAATACCTGTCGGCCCTTCTGATGTCCAAGCATCTGGGGTACGCCTTCGTGGACGCCTGCGACGTGATACACTTCAATTTCGACGGCACGGTGGACTACGAGCGCACATACGAGGATATAAGAAACGCCTACGAGAAGAACGGCCCCATGGTGGTGCCCGGATTCTACGGTTCCACCCCCGACGGGAAGCTGCACCTCTTCTCCAGGGGCGGCAGCGACGTCACCGGAGCCCTGGTGGCCGCGGCCCTGGACGCCCAGTGCTACGAGAACTGGACCGACGTGGACGGCATCCTGATGGCCGACCCCAAGATCGTGGACAATCCCCGTACCATCGAGAGGATCACCTTCAGCGAACTCAGGGAGCTCTCATACATGGGAGCAGAGGTGCTGCATGAAGAGACAGTGTTCCCGGTGCTGAAGGCGGGAGTGCCCCTGTACATCAAGAACACCACCAATCCCGAACTCACCGGGACCCTGGTCATGGAGAGCTTCGAGGAGGAGAGCGAGGAAGAAAAGAAGAGGTTCATCACCGGCATCACCGGCAAGAGGGACTATTCCGTGCTCACCGTCACCAAGAGCAGGATGCACGAGGACTTCTCCTTCGTCAGAAGGGTCCTGGAGATCACCGAGAAGTACCAGCTCCCCATAGAGCACATCCAGTCCTCCGTGGACAGCTTCTCCCTGGTCATATCCTCGTCGGTGCTGTCCCGCACGGGCCACGTGCTGACGGAGGAGATCAAGAAGGAATGCGATACCGACTTCATCAGCGTGGATGAGGGGGTTTCCCTTATCGCCGTGGTGGGCCGCCGCATGGTTGCCACCAAGGGCGTTTCCGGAAAGATCTTCGGAGCCCTGGGAGAAGCCGGCATCAACATCCGCATCATAGAGCAGGGAAGCGACGAGATCAACATCATGATCGGCGTCATGGACGAGGACTTCGACGACGCCATCCGCACCCTGTACCACAGCTTCACCTGATCGGAGTCAAAAAATGCGTTACTACAGTACCAGAGATTACTCCCTGACAGCGAGCCCCTCCGAGGCCGTGAGCAGGGGACTGGCCCCGGACGGCGGCCTGTACATCCCCGAGAGCTTTCCGAGCCTCGGCGTGGATGAAATCCTTGCCATGGAAGACTGCGATATCGCGGTAAGGATCCTCAGGGACTACTTCACCGACATGGATCCAGCCTTCCTGGAGGAGAGCGTGAAGCACGCCTACTCGAGCCGTTTCGAGGACGGGGACATCGCCCCGGTGGCCAGGGCAGGCAGTGTATACATCACGGAACTGTGGCACGGACCCACCTGCGCCTTCAAGGACGTGGCCCTGTCCGTGCTGCCCTACCTCCTGACGGAGGCCAGGAGGGTGCTGGGCATGAAGGGCGAGATCTGCCTTCTGACCGCCACCAGCGGGGACACGGGCAGCGCGGCCCTGTCCGGCTTTTCGGACGTGGCCGGCACCCGCATCATGGTCTTTTATCCCCACGGGGGAGTGAGCGAGATGCAGAGGCGCCAGATGAGCACCTGCAGGGGCGCCAACACGAAGGTGTGCGCCATCAGGGGCAATTTCGACGACGCCCAGAGCGCCGTGAAGAGCGTGTTCCTTGATACGGAGCGCTTCGAGGGAGTAAGCCTCTCCAGCGCCAATTCGATAAATATAGGCAGGCTCGTGCCCCAGATAGCATATTACTACACGACGTACAGGCGCTTGGTGAATTCCGGCGAGATCGTCGCGGGGGAGCCCCTTTCATTCATCGTTCCCACCGGGAACTTCGGAGATATCCTGGCGGGCTATTTCGCCAAGAAGATGGGCCTTCCCGTGGGCAGGCTCATCTGCGCATCCAACGAGAACAGGGTCCTGGCGGACTTTTTCGCCACCGGTACCTACGACAGGAGAAGGGAGCTCGTAAAGACTCCTTCGCCCTCCATGGATATACTCATATCCTCCAACCTGGAACGCCTCATAAGCCTCGTATGCGGTCCCGAAAAGAACGCCCAGTACATGGCTCAGCTCTCCAGGGAGGGGATATATACCCTAAGTGAGAAAGAGATCTCGGATATCCGGGAAGACTTCGAGGGGGTGTTCGCCTCCATGGACGAGGCCAGGGAGGCCCTGGGTTACTATTTCGGCGAATACAGCTACCTTTCCGACCCCCACACAGCGGTGGCCCTGGCGGCCTACAGGAAGGGACACTACAGCCTTCCCACGGCGGTGCTGTCCACCGCGTCGGCCTTCAAGTTCTCCTCCGAAGTGCTCGCATCCATCGGCAGCGAACCCTCTGAATCGGAATTCGACAGCATGAAGAAGCTGTCCGCCGTCTCGGGCTGCCCGATACCCACGGGCCTTATGAATGCCGCCGTCGCGGATGAGGTCCATAAGGACGTGATAGATCCCGACAGCATTTCCTCCTACGTGGAAGGTTATCTCAAGGGGATACAGAAGGACAAGGTCACCGTAAGGGTCAGCGCATCCTCTGCCAACGTGGGCCCGGGATTCGATACCCTGGCCATAGCCATGGGGCTTTACAATACCTTCGAAGTAAGTATCTCACAGGAAGGAATACTGGAAGGCTTTGAGGGGGACTTCCCCTACGACGAATGCTATTTCGTACAGGCCTTCGAGCTGGCATGCCGCCAGTGCGGAAAGACATCGCCGAAGCTGAAGGTCAGAATGGAATCCAGCGTGCCTTCCTCCAGGGGGCTCGGAAGCTCCGCCACCCTTTACATCGCCGGTATAGAGGCGGCAAACGAGCTCATGGGGCTTTCCCTTTCCAGAGCCGACATCCTCAGGATGGCATCGGTGCTGGAGGGCCACGCGGACAACGCCGCAGCTGCGGTCTACGGGGGCCTTACGGCTGCCCTGATCGACGAGGACGGAGCCGCCACGGCACAGCAGCTCTCTCTGAATGAGAAGTACCGCTTCCTGGCCTTCATACCGGACATACGCATCTCCACGGAGGAATCAAGAAGCATCCTTCCGAAAAACTACGACAGGGCGGACGCCGTGTTCAACGTGACCCACCTGGCGAGCCTCATAGCCGCTCTTCAAAACGGTGACGAAAAGATGCTCTCCCTGTCCCTGAGGGACCGCATCCACCAGCCCTACCGCCTGCCCCTGATCACGGGCTACGACAAGGTGAAGGCCTTCTGCGAGGACAACGGAGCGGCGTTCTACCTCTCCGGCAGCGGCCCGACCCTTATGGCCGTCTATACCGACGGGCTTTTCCCCGAAAAAGCCCGGGAGTTCGCTTCCACTCTGGAAGGGAACTGGAGGTGCCTCACGCTGGACGTGGACAGGCAGGGAGTCACGGTG
>JAGACT010000203.1 GCA_017613995.1 Eubacteriaceae bacterium | reverse complement strand
GGTGGTCACTCCGTCGAGGATGAAGTCCTCTCGTGCCTGCTTGATCTCATCAAGGATCGCGCTGTCCAAAAAGTATTTCATTTCCTTCTCCTTGTTTTGTTGGATATATTGAATTGGCAACAGTCTCGAAAGAGACTTCCCGGCATCAGAGCCGGTCAGAACAGTACGCGGGCACGCTGCCACGTTCTCACCTATTATACCACTTCCGCGGGGATTGTTGACAGAAATTATATTAATTCAAAAAGAGGACGGATCCTTATGGATCCGCCCCGCAAAACAGAAAATTCTATTTAAGAGGTCTTACCTTTTTGTTGATCTCATCGAAGAGCTCGGCGATGAGCTTTTGGGTCTCGTCGATGATGTCTTCCTTTGCAACGAGCTTCTGTACGCTCTTGTCCCTGGTGGCCATCTCGATATTGCCTTCCTTCAGGTTCTTGGGCCCAACCATGATCCTTACGGGCACTCCGAGAAGATCGGCGTCCGCGAACATGGCTCCGGCCCTGACGTTTCTGTCGTCGTAGAGCACTTCCACGCCCTGCTTCATGAGTTCGTCGTAGATGCGGTCGGCTTCGGCCCTGCATTCGGGATCGTCGACCCTCATGCAGCACAGATGCACCTGCCAGGGAGCAATGGTGATGGGCCAGATGGGACCGAAGTCATCATGGCTCGCTTCGCATACTGAGGCAGCCAGTCTGCCCACGCCGATGCCGTAGCAGCCCATGATGGGGGTCTTGACGGCTCCGTCGGAATCCGTGTAGGTCAGGTTCATGGCGCTGGAGTACTTGGTGCCCAGCTGGAAGATGTTGCCCACTTCGATGCCCCTGCTGATGCGGATGTCCTTTCTGCCGCAGACGGGGCAGATATCCCCGGTGCGGATCTTGGATACGTCGTGGTACTCCACTTCTCCGATATCCCTGGGAATGTTGAGGCCAATGTAGTGGTAGTCCACCTCGTTGGCGCCGCAGCACAGGCTGTTGATGCCTTCGAGAGTCTTGTCATAGATTATCGTGCAGTCCGCGTGCTGTTCGAAGGGGCCGCAGAATCCGGCCTTTATGCCGCTCTCTTCCGTGATTACCGCGGGATGGATCTTTTCCCCGAGAAGGTTTGTGAGCTTGGTCTCGTTTACTTCGTAATCGCCTCTGAGGAAGACTATGACGTATTCGTCGGTCATGTTCTTCTGGTAGATGACGGCCTTGCAGGACTCTTCCACGGGAAGGCCCAGGAAGCTGCAGACCTCTTCGATGGTCTTGCAGTCGGGGGTATGCATCTTTCTGAGCTCGCTGACGGGGGAGCATAGCTCATTGTCCGCTATGGTGTCGGCGGCTTCCATGTTGGCGGAATAACCGCAGGCGTCGCAAAGGACTATGGAATCCTCACCGGCGTCTACGAGAAGCATGTATTCGTGGGAAACGCTGCCTCCTATCATTCCGGAGTCGGACTTGACCGCCACCACCTGGGGGATGCCGGCGCGTTCGAATACCCTGTAGTAGGCGTTGGCCATGCGCTCGTAGTAATTCTCCAGATCCTCCTGGGACGTATGGAAGGAATAAGCGTCCTTCATCGTGAATTCCCTGACGCGGATAAGGCCGGCCCTGGGACGGGCTTCGTCACGGAACTTGGTCTGAATCTGATAGATGGAGAATGGATACTTCGTATAGGTGTTGGCGTACTCCTTCACGAGCTGAACAGCGGCTTCCTCGTGGGTCATGCCCAGGACCATGGAAGTGTCGTTTCGGTCGGTGAACCGGAGAAGTTCGTCTCCCACGGAATCAAAACGTCCCGATTCCTCCCAGAGGCTTCCGGGAAGCACCACGGGGAACAGGATCTCCTGGGAATCCACCGCGTCCATCTCCTCGCGGATGATCTGTTCGATCTTGGCGGTTATCCTCTTCATGGGATGATAAAGGGAATAGATGCCGTTGGCCACATATTTGATGTAGCCGCCCCTGACGGTAAAGGCATGGGAATCGATGACGCAGTCCGAAGGTCTTTCCTTGAAACGGTCTCCCACAAGATTTGCTAGCTTCATTGCATTTTCTCCTCGTTTGTTATGTTTTGCCGCATATTATAAAGCCCCCTGATCCTTGTGGATCAGGGGACCGAAGTTCTTTCGGCGGTACCACCCCTGTTGACCGTATAAACGGTCCGCTTTTCTGTGGATGATAGTGCTCCGGGCCCGGTTCGGTACGCTTATGCGAAGGCTCGCACCATCCGCCTTCTCTCTTTATCACAGTATGTACCTACTGTCTCCCTTCAACGCTTTTACTATTTTAGTCTCAGGACGCATTCATGTCAATACTTTGAAGGCAATTCTCTTGCCGTGTGAACCGAGCGTCCTGCAGGGGGATCGTTTTGTTACGCCTTCGTCTCGCAGTAGATGCAGCGGTATTCCTTTTCCTTCTCGTTGGAAAGGACGAATACGTGGTCTATCTCCTGCTCTATGGTGGTTATGCATCTGGGGTTCTTGCAGAAGAGCACGTTGGTGAGCTTCTTCGGAGGCGAGAGCTTCTTCTTTTCGATGATCACCGTATCCTTGATGATGTTCACGGTGGCCTCCGGATCCACGTATCCTATAAGGTCGAAGTCCACGTCCGTGATGCCGTCGATCTTGATGATGTCCTTGCGGCCCATCTTGGAACTGGTCACGTTCTTGATGAAAGCCACGGACTGATCCAGCTCGTCCAGCTTCAGCAGGTCATAGAGCATCCTGCCCCTGCCAGCGGTGATGTGGTCTATTACGATGCCGTTTGCGATTGAATCTATGTTCACAGTCTTCCAGCCTCCTTTAGAAGTTTGGTTATGAGGGCCATCCTCATGTAGCGTCCGTTTTCCACCTGCTTGAAGTAGCATGCCCGGGGATCCTCATCCACCTTTACGCTGATCTCGTTGACCCTGGGAAGGGGATGGAGGATAGAAAGATCGCGCTTCGCGCTCCTTAGCTTTTCGGGCGTGAGGATGTAGCTGTCCTTTAGCCTGAGGTAATCCTCCTCGTTGAAGAAGCGCTCCCTCTGGACCCTGGTCATGTAGAGGATGTCCAGTTCCGAGATCACTTCTTCCAGGTCAGTTACCTGGGTGTAGGGGATGTTCTTCTTTTTTAGGGACTCGTTCTTCACGTAGCTGGGGACCTTGAGTTCCTCCGGTGAGATCAGAACGAACCTGATGCCGTCGTATCGGCTCATGGCGTTGATCAGGGAGTGCACCGTGCGCCCGAACTTCAGATCGCCGCACAGGCCCACCGTGAGGCCGCTGAAGCCTCCCTTTTCCTGTTTGATTGTACACAGGTCCGCCAGGGTCTTGGTGGGATGGCAGTGGCCTCCGTCTCCGGCGTTTATAACGGGTATCCTGGAATACTGCGAAGCCACGTATGCCGCGCCCTCCTTGTGGTGGCGCATGGCGATGATGTCGGCGTAGCAGCTTATGACCCTTACCGTATCTGCGACGCTCTCGCCCTTTGAAGCGGAGGATGAATCCGCCGAGGGAGTGGAGATCACCCTTCCTCCCAGGGTCAGCATGGCGGACTCGAAGGAAAGGCGGGTGCGGGTGGAGGGCTCGTAGAACAGAGTGGAGAGGATCATTCCGTCGCAGACATGGGCGTAATCCTTCGGATGTTCGTACATGTCCATGGCCGTTTCAATAAGGCTGTCTATCTCCTCTACGGAAAGGTCCGTGGTATCGATGATGCTTCTTACCATTTATCTGCCTCCTATCCAGCTCTCGTCCGAGGGATCATCCCTGAAGGCGATGAGCTTTCTGACGTCGCTCTCCTCGATGTATCCCGTTTCGGCGGCCACTCTGGCCACCGTATCGAAATCGGTGAGGGAATGGTTTACGGTACCTGCCTTCTCCAGGTTGTCCAGGCCGTTTTTCATGTTGTAGGTGAAGATGGATGCGATGCCCAGCACCTGGGCTCCCGCTTCCCTGAGGACGCTGACCACCTCTATGGCGCTGGAGGCCGTGGAGATCAGGTCTTCCACCACCACGGCCTTCTGGCCGGCTTTCAGCTCGCCCTCGATCTGGTTGTTGCGGCCGTGGTCCTTCGCACCGCTCCTCACGTATCCCATGGGCAGGCCCATCAGATGGGCCGTGATGGCTGCGTGGGCAATGCCCGCTGTGGACGTGCCCATGATGACCTCGCAGTCTGGGTAGTATTTCTCTATAATCTCCTTAAGCCCGTTCTCCACGTCGCTTCTGACTTCGGGAGAACTGAGGGTGAGCCTGTTGTCGCAGTAGACGGGGCTCTTGATCCCGCTGGCCCAGATGAAGGGCTCCGAGGGACGGAAGAAAACCGCCTTTATCTTCAGCAGATCCTGTGCGATCTTTGTCTTGATATCCATTTGTTACCTCCTGATCTAGTTAAGAAATTCCCTTACGCATCTTACGTAGGCCTCCAGGGGATCGTCGGCCCTGGTGATGGGCCTTCCCACCACAATGTAGTCGCTGCCCTGCTCCCGGGCCTTTTCTGGGCTCATGACCCTCTTCTGGTCATCGCCTCCCGCGTCCTCCGGGAAACGGATGCCGGGGGTCACCGTAAGAAAGCTCTCCCCGCACCATCTGTGGACGTCATCGGCTTCCTGGGGGGAGCATACCACTCCGTCCAGGCCGCTCTTCTGAGCGTTCAGGGCGTAGGAGCGTACCGTATCCTTCAGGTCGCCCTTTATCAGCAGTTCCTCCTCCATCATCTTCTGGTCTGTGGAGGTGAGCATCGTCACGCCGATCAGCAGGGGACGGGTCCCGTCACTTTTTGTAAGCCCCGTGATGGCGGATCTCATCATCTCGCTGCCTCCCGCGATGTGCAGGTTCGTGATGTCCACGTCCAGTTCGCTCAGAACGTGCATGGCCTTTTTCACGGTGTTGGGGATATCGTGGAGCTTCAGGTCCAGAAAGATCCTGTGGCCCCTCTTTTTGATCTCCCGGACGATGTCCGGTCCTTCAGAATAATACAGTTCCATTCCGATCTTCACGAAGGGTAGCCTTTTCCCTTCGAAGATGTCCAGAAAATCCAGCGTCTCTTTTTTGGAATCGAAATCACATGCTATTATTACATCCTTTCCCATCAGTGGACACCTCCTATGATATCGCTGAGTCTTTCTATGCCGAGCCGCTGCATTTCGCGCGGCAGTTCTTCTATTATCCTTTTGCAGCACATGGGGTCGGTCAGGTTGGCGGTGCCAACCTCCACGGCGGTGGCTCCCGCCAGCATCATCTCGATCACATCTTTGGCGGTACTGATGCCTCCCAGTCCCACCACGGGGATCTTCACGGCCTGTGACACCTGGTAGACCATCCTGACGGCCACCGGGAACACAGCGGGCCCGGAAAGGCCTCCTGTGACGTTGGCCAGGATGGGGCGGCGGGTCTTTACGTCGATACGCATTCCCAAAAGGGTGTTTATGAGGCTAAGGCCGTCCGCACCGGCGTCCTCGCAGGCCCGGGCTATCCCGCAGATATCCGTTACGTTGGGCGTCAGCTTTACTATGACGGGCTTTTGGGAAACCTTCTTTACCGCCTTCACCACTGCGTACGCCATGGCGGGGTCGGTGCCGAAGCTCATGCCGCCGCCGTGTACGTTGGGACAGCTGATGTTCAGTTCTATCCATCCCACGCATTCCTGGGCTGACAGCTTCGATACGCAGTATACGTATTCCTCCTCAGAGAAGCCGGAAACGTTGGCCATCACGGGCTTACGGAAGTTCTGAGCTATCCATGGCAGCTCATGCTCTATGACGTGCTCCACGCCGGGATTCTGCAGACCCACGGCGTTGAGCATACCCGATGGGGTCTCCGCGATCCTGGGGGTGGGATTGCCGTATCGTTCCTCCCGGGTGGTTCCCTTGAAGGAGAAGCTTCCCAGGATGTTTATGTCGTAGAATTCCGTGAATTCCCGTCCGTAGCCGAAGGTGCCGGAGGCGGGGATAACGGGATTGTCCAGTTCTATGCTGCAAAGTACGGTCTTCAGTTCTGCCACAGTATCTCCTCCTTTGCCAGTACGGGTCCGTCCTTGCAGATCCTCTTGTATCCCGTCACGGTCCTGCAGCTGCACCCCATACAAGCGCCAAATCCGCATCCCATGCGCTCTTCAAAACTGAACTGACCGGATGTCAGTGTCTTCGCGTAAACGGCTTTAAGCATCGG
>JAGACT010000202.1 GCA_017613995.1 Eubacteriaceae bacterium | reverse complement strand
TGATGTAACGCCACGTCTGTCAGGATATGACAGGCGAAAAAAGTGGGAGGCCGTCAAAAGCCGTCAATACCACGTGGCAGTTACAAGCTCCCTCCTCTAAGGCTTCAGCCGTAGGAGGGAGTTGTTGACCTGAGCGGGAACGCCCGGAAGCATCAATAAGCCCGTCCGATGCGGATGCATCCGGCGGCAGGGTTTTTTATTGCCTGCCCTCCGTCCGTCCGCGTCCGAAGGGGATAATTCCATATGCACAGCCGGCAGACTATGTTAAAGCGGCAGTCTATGCTATAATCTTTTGCGGTCCGAAAAGGCCGCTATTATAAGTTATCGGAGAAATACGGAATGGAAAACATTTCCGAAGCATACATGAAATGTGTCAGAGAGGACACGTCCCTCAGAGAGGAGCTTTCCGGCATCAACGAGACCTTCGGGCGGGAAGCCCTTATCTACGGAAAGGATCCCGTGAGATTTCTCAACGTGCCCCTGATCACCGACGGGAAGATGTACCGGGATCTGGAGGCGATCGCCTCCACTGCCTACGGCATCCTGGAGAAGATCGCCAAAGGCTTCGTGACCGACCCCTCCTTCAGGGAGATGTTCGGGTTCCCGAAGATCATTAACAGGATGATGATTGCTCCCGCGGGCTACAGCTGCACCATCCCCGTCATGAGACTGGACCTGTTCTATGACGAACAGACGGGCTCCGCCCGTTTCTGCGAAGTCAACACAGACGGCACCGGCAGTATGAAGGAGACCATGGACATCAACAATGCCTTCATGGAGACGAAGGCCTTCGAAGAGTTCACGAAGGATCACCCCTTAAGATGCATCAGCCTCTACGACGAGCTGGTGGATTCGATACTGGAGGTATACTCGGACTTCGAGTACCGCATCGACGAGCCCGTCATCGCCATAGCCGACTATCCCGAGAACGCCTCGGTGCCGGAGATAAGCGTCATAAAGAGCCAGTTCGAGGCGCGGGGCTACCGCTGCATCATCGCCACGGTGACCGAATTTTCATACCGCCACAGATATCTTTACTACGGGGACACCAGGGTGGACCTGGTCTACCGCAGGGCCACCACCGGGGAGATAGCCGAGCGCATCACGGAGTCCGAGGCCTTCATCAAGAACGCCCTGGACGGCAGGACCGCCGTTATCGGGCACTTCATCACCCAGGCGGCGAACAACAAGATGCTTTTCGCGCTGCTGTCGAAAAAGGCGGTGACGGACCTGCTGACCGAGGAGGAGAACGCCTTTGTAAGGGAGCATTTCCCGTTTACCACCCAGCTCAAGAGCGGCAATTACGACTACAACGAGGTGCTGCACAATAAGGACGCCTGGGTGGTGAAGCCAAAGGATCTGTACAACGCCTCCCACGTGCACGTGGGGTGCGACCTCAGCCAGGAGGAGTGGGAAGAAGCCCTTTCCGAGGGACTGGAGAACGACTACCTGCTGCAGGAATTCTGCGCTCCCTACAAAAAGCCCAACAGCTTCTTCGATGGGGACGGAAATCTGGTGGAGGACCTCTTCGGCACCATGATCGGGCTGTACATGTTCAACGGACGGCTCTGCGGCCTTCTCGCCAGGGCTTCCAGAAAGGGCATCATATCGGCGAAGGACGGCGGCTTTACCATGGGCACATTCCTTCTTGAGGAGTAAAAACATGAACAAGACTATAGTGATAGGAAGGATCGTGGGGGCCCACTCCATCCACGGAGAGATAAAGGTCAGGCCCATAACGGACGATCCGGAGCGTTTCAGGGACCTTAAGTACTTTCTCGCTGATGGCAGGCGCTACGAGGTCTCATCGGTCAGGATGCACAAGGAGAACGTGCTGATAGGCTCTCCCCAGATACCAGACCGCACCGCCGCGGAGGCTCTCTCCGGGCTCTACTGCGAAGTGGACCGTGCGGACGCGGTCGAACTCGGCGAAGGCGAGTTCTTCATCGAGGACCTAAAGGGCATCACGATCCGTGATATCTCCGGCTCTCCCGAGGGAACGATAACGGACATCATCCAGAGCGCAGGCACCGTGGACGTGATAGAGTACCGCATCGGTAAGGAGCGTTACCTCATGCCGTTTCTGAACGAGTACGTCACCCTTACGGATCCGGAGAATTCCCTGATGATCGCGGACCTTTCGAAGGGGCTTAAGGAATGATCTACAACGTACTTACCCTGTATACGGATCTTATAGACGAATACGCCCGTACCGGCGTCATCGGCAGGGGGGTCTCCTCCGGAGCCCTTCGGATAAACACATTCAACATCCGGGACTACACCCTGGACAAGCACGGCTGCGTGGACGACTACCCCTACAGCGGGGGAGCCGGGATGGTGATGATGGTGCAGCCCGTGGAGTATGCGGTGAACGCCGCGAAGGCGGGCAGGGATGATATCCCCGTCATATATTTCACCCCCCAGGGGAAGGTGTTCGATTCCGCCATGGCAAAGAAATACGCCGAAATGGATGAAGTGATCCTTCTGTGCGGCCACTTCGAGGGCATCGATCAGCGGGCAGTGGACATGTGCGTCACCGAGGAGATCTCCATGGGTGACTACATCGTCACCGGAGGCCACATCGCGGCCATGTGCTTCATGGACAGCGTGTCCCGCTACGTTCCCGGTGTGCTGGGAAACGGCGAATCGGCGGGGGACGAGTCCTTCGAGAACGGCCTTCTGGAGTATCCCCAGTACACCAGGCCCTACGAATACAAGGGCATGAAGGTCCCCGACGTGCTTCTTTCCGGCAACCGCGCCGTCATCGAGCGCTACAAGAAGGAAGAGGCCCTGAGGGTGACCCTGGAAAAACGCCCCGACCTTCTGGACAAGCAGTCCTGAGGATCGGTCACGGAAAGGAGCGGTATCATGAAAAAGATCATTATTCTTATGATATGTGCGGTCCTCGCGCTGTCCCTGTGGGGCTGCGGGGATAAAAAGGAGGAAGGTCCCTCCGGGCAGAGTTCTGATGGGACCTTCAGCTTCACAACCACTGACTTTGACGGGAACGGGTTTTCCAGTTCCGACATTGAGGACGCGGTCCTGGTCATGATCAATATCTGGGAACCCTGGTGCGGTCCCTGCGTTGGGGAGATCCCCTACCTCGCGAAGCTCTATGACGAATACAGGGACGAAGGCTTCCTGATACTGGGCGTGTTCTCCTCTGAGGACATGGACGATTCCGTGGAGGAGCTCATCGCCGGGAACGGCATCCATTATCCCCTGCTTCGGTGGAGCCGGGAATTCAGGGCCCTCGAGACGGGATACGTTCCCACCACGGTATTTATCAACGGGAAGGGCGAGATACTGACCGACGAGGCCATCGTGGGCTCCAACAGCTACGAGGCATGGAAGGCTCTTATCGAGGAGTATCTCGAAAAGGCAAAAAAATGATGCTGAGAAAACGTATCATTCCCATCCTGCTGGCGCTGTCCGTCGCCATGGCGGCATACGGCATCAGTACGGGACAGCCCTCCGCCGTCAGCATCAAGGCTTCCAATGTATGTACGGA
>JAGACT010000201.1 GCA_017613995.1 Eubacteriaceae bacterium | reverse complement strand
GCTGGAAACGATGCAGAATCCCTGTACGTCGCCCGTATACAGAATGTCCATCGCGTCGATGATAAGGCCGATATCGGAAGCGTTCTTGCCGGGCGTGTTGTTGGGCTGCATGACGGGCGTCAGAGAATAGCTGGAGGCTTTGGTCAGCCAGCTGTGCAGGCGGTCCTGCGACCAGTCCCCGTACATCCTCCTGACGGTCACTTTACCGTATTTAGAAAGCTCACTGAGTATCCCGGTGATATATTTCGCGCTGATGTTATCAGCATCCACAAGCATTGCTATATTAATGTCTTCCATAAAGAAACGTATCCTTTGCTGCGTTTTGACGCGGTATGATTTATCAATTACAATAATCTGTAGCATGTCTTCAGGACAACTATTAGAATTATAACCAAAACAGAAACAAAATTCTATCGTGTGCGGAACTGAGTTGAGGAAATACGGGTGAAAAAGCTTATTTCGTGGAATGTCAACGGCTTAAGGGCGTGTGTGCAGAAAGGATTCCTTGATTTTATGGAGAAGGAATCCCCTGATGCCATCTGCCTGCAGGAGACCAAGCTCCAGGAAGGCCAGATCGACCTTGATCTGCCGGGGTATTATCAGTATTGGAATTACGCGGAAAAGAAGGGCTATTCCGGCACAGCTGTTTTTACCAGAGAGGAACCGCTTTCCGTAGCGTACGGGCTGGGTGTCGAGCAGCATGATAAAGAGGGACGGGTCATAACGCTGGAATACGATGCGTACTATCTTGTCACGGTGTACGTCCCGAATGCCAAGGATACACTGGAAAGGCTGCCATACAGGATGGAGTGGGAGGATGATTTCCTGGCTTACATCCTGAAGCTCCAGGAGAGAAAGCCCGTTATCTACTGCGGCGACCTGAATGTGGCCCATAAGGAGATCGACCTGAAGAATCCGAAGTCCAACAGGGGGCATGCCGGGTTTACCGATGAGGAGAGGGCGAAATTTGACGCTGTTGTCGAGACAGGCCTGATCGATACTTTCCGGTATTTCTATCCTGACAGGGAGCAGGCATATTCGTGGTGGTCATACCGGTTCAGGGCCAGGGAAAACAATGCTGGTTGGCGCATCGACTATTTTATCGCATCGGCTTCCTTAAAGGACAGACTTGCAGACGCGCTGATCTATTCGGATGTTTACGGATCGGACCATTGTCCAGTGGGGCTGATCCTGAAATAAATCAATAATAATATACAGAAAAAAGGGGATCATCATGAGCAGTGAACAGGAATTTGAAAACAGCACACCGAAGCCGAGACGTACACCGCCCAAGCCGAAAACACAGCCTCAGAAACCGTCTGAGTTCGATATTGAAGCGCATCCCGGTTCGGATGTCAAAAAAGTCATAGCTGTCGTAAGCGGCAAGGGAGGTGTCGGTAAATCCTCCGTGACCGCGCTTTGCGCGCTGATGGCCAGCAGGAACGGATTCAATACGGCGATCCTTGACGCCGATATAACAGGCCCGAGCATCCCGAAGATGTTCAACGTGGATAACCGCGACCTGTCGGCAGATGATGACGGCCTGTATCCTGCGGAGACACTGACCGGCATCAAGATCATGTCGATGAACCTCCTGATGGAAGACGCAAACCGTCCGGTCATCTGGAGGAGCCCTGTCATAACAGGTACACTCAAACAGTTCTGGACAGAGGTCAATTGGGGCGATGTCGACTATATGTTCCTGGATATGCCGCCCGGAACCGGCGACGTACCGCTTACGGTATTCCAGTCATTCCCTGTCAACGGGATCATTATTGTTACGACGCCGCAGGATCTTGCCCGAATGATCGTCAGCAAGGCAGTCGGCATGGCCAGACTGATGAATATCCCGATACTCGGTATCATCGAAAACATGAGTTACATGGTCTGCCCGCACTGCGGCGAGAAGATCTCGATGTTCGGAGAGAGCGATCTTGAGGAATACGCTGCTAAGGAAGGCATAAAGATCCTTGGCAGGCTTCCCATAGACCCGGCACTTTCCAAAGCGGCGGACGAAGGCATCATGGAATACTATGAAGGAGCATTCCCGGAGCATCTGGAAGACCTGTTGTAAGCCTGGGAACAGACGGAGAACCGTCCCCTGTCTTTTCCTGTTGTGCATACCTGACAAATTGACGGCTTGATCGTTGTTGAATACGTAGAAATCCTTAAGCACACTTGCAATAGAACTGCGGGTGTGCTTAAATTTCATTATCTACTGGAAACGTTACCAGTAACGTTTCCGGGAACGTTCCCGGAAACAGGAAGAAGGAAGCGAAGTTTATGACGATAAAGGATGTGGCCAGACTGAGCGGGGTATCTGCCAGTACTGTGTCAAGGGTGCTCAACAACCATCCGGATGTCAGCGAAAGTGTACGAGAAAAGGTTTTACAAATAATAGACGAACTGCATTATGTTCCCAACAACAGTGCCCGTGACCTGGTAAGATCCGGGGAAGACACGGTAGGAGTTGTTGTAAGAGGAGCCGAGAATCCCTTCTTTACGGGTCTGATCCGCTCCGTAGAACAGGAGATCGAAAAAGCCGGATACGCAATGGTCCTTCATCAGATCAAATCCGGTGATGATGAACTGGCAGCAGGCGCGGAACTGGCCAGGTCGAAGAGGCTGTGCGGGCTGATATTCCTCGGCGGAAGCTTTGATTATACCGCCGACAGAACAGCAGCACTCGGGATACCGTTTATATGCTGCTCTTATTCAAACAGTTTTGGAACACTTGAGAAATCATCCTATTCATCCGTTTCCATTAATGATGAAGAGGAAGCCCGCAGGGCTGTCAAGTATCTGACTGACAGGGGGCATCAGAAAATCGCTGTGCTGCTTGATTCAGTGAACGATCATTCGGTCAGTGAACTGAGATACAGAGGATACTGCAGGGCTCTTGAAGAAGCAGGGATAGATCCGGATCCGGATCTGACAGAAGAGACCCATGTTTATGATCTGCCTGCCGCCTATGAGGGAATGAAAAGGCTGATCGGAAGAGGAAAAGATTTTACCGCGGTATTTGCTACAGCGGATTCTTTCGGGATAGCGGCGCTGAAAGCGCTGAATGAAGCCGGAAAGAAAGTGCCGGAGGAGTGTTCGGTCATAGCGATCGATGGAATTGAAATGTCACGTTATTCGATCCCTACGCTGACAACACTTGTACAGCCGGTGGAAGAAATGGGCAGAAAAGCTGTTAATATCCTGATGGATGTGATCGAAGGAAAAGACAGGACAGCCCATGTATATGTGAAAACAGACCTCCGTGAAGGAGGGACTGTAAAAGCAATTTGATTTTTGGACCGTATCTCCGCCGCAACAGAT
>JAGACT010000200.1 GCA_017613995.1 Eubacteriaceae bacterium | reverse complement strand
TCGCTTTGAGCGTCAGTATGAATTATTCGGTCTTGGCTGCCTTGGCGGCTTCGGCCTCAGCCTTCATCTGAGCACGGGTAGCGTTGTTCTCAATCATGATCTGGTTGCACTGTTCATTGGTGAGCTTGTAGCCGAAGGCTAAGCATGAGCACATGAGCAGCTGGCAGAATCCGGGAACGAAGCAGTACAGGCAGACGATCCAGAGGATCGTTCTCGGTGACTGAGCCTGACCTGCGACATAACCTGCCTTACCAAGAAGGAGCAGTCCGAGAGGAGCGCTGATGACTCTTGCGATCTTTGCAGGAAGGGTTGAGATGGTCAGAACGATAGGAGTGATATCCTTCTTTGTCTTCCAGAATGAATACTCTGCGCAGTCCATCCAGAATGTCTGGAAGTATGTACGCTGGAGATTGTCGATGAGGAATCCGAGTGTCAGCATGAAGCATGCGTAAATAGGATTGATCGTTCCGGTGAGGAAGTACTGCAGTGCGATGAGAGGATAGATGACCCATGTCTTGATACCCATCGACCAGATGTACAGCTTCTTCTTTTCAAATCTCGCCGAGAACCAGGGGCTCAGAAGTCCGCCGATGATTCCGCCGAACGGTGACAGCGTGTTGTAAAGAGCATAGTATGAAAGGTCTCCGCAGACATATGTGAAGAAGTATGCGCCCAGTGATGTGGACATTGCGAATGCTCCCTGGAGGAATGTTCCCATGAAGAGAGCCAGCAGGTTGCCGTTTGTAGCAAGAGCCTTGACGATGTCTCCGACACTGACCTTGTTGGCCTTGACCGCACGGAAGTTGGGATCATAGGGATCATAGGGCTTAACGACCTTGGCCAGCCACATGTATGCGATGAACGTGAGGACTGCGAAGATCGTGAAGTATCCGAAGTATCCGGTTCCGGATGTCTTGGATCCGCCTATAGCCACGACGATCGGGATAAGGATCGCGCCGCCGACAACACGGGACGTGTTGTGCAGGACGTTCTGTCTTCCGATGATGAGCATTCTGCCTTCCACCGAGTCGGAGCACTTTGTAACAAGTGTTCTCGCTGCAGAGCCTACAGCTGTAGTACCGATGCTGTACAGGAAGTAGAATACGCACAGGACACCAACGGTGATCGCCTTGTTTGCAAAGGGCCAGGGGAAGAACATTCCGATAACGCCTAGGCACAGAGCGGGAATCATTAAGATGATCCATGAACGATAACGTCCCCACTTAAGGTTCGAGTACTGCATGATCGCAGCGAAAACGAGCGATGCTGTGGTTCCTGTAAGAGCACTGATCGAGTTGACCGTAGCGGCCTGGCCCGTTGAGAGCAGCAGAACGTCCGTCATGACGAACGCAAAGTAGCTCAGTGCTGAAGAAGAAGCCAACTGCAGGAAGAAGTTTGCGAACCCGAAGCCCCATTCAATTTGCCATGGGAGCTTGACAGTAGTCTTTTTTTTGTCAGCCATTTTTGAAGCCTCCTAATTAAAATTTAACAATTGTACTTTCATTATAATATATATAATTAATTTGTCAATGGGAAATTTAAGATATATTGTTTTTTGTAAAATATTAATGATTATCTGTATAATATTTTCATGTTTTTCCTTATTTTCCAGGCCGGATTAATGAATTATGACGCTGTTTGAACAAAAACACCGTCCGGAAGATCCGGACGGTGTTTTATAGACTTTACGCAATGTTTATACAATCTTTATATCAGTTCTGCTTGAGGTAATGCAGTCTTGAGTAACGGTACAGTTCCTCGTTGAACGCCTTGCTGGTGAACGCCACTTTTGCGGTGACCATGGAGGGCTTTCCGGGCTCGCAGTAATGATCGACATAGTATCTTGCCGCTTCCCTGGCCTGTTCGTCATCGGAGTAATCGAACGGGAACTCGTCCACGGGGATCTGGACGACGATCTTGTCGCCTACTTCCTTATAGAGCTTGTCCCAGTCGTTCATGGTCTGCATCTGCCATGTGTCGATGCCCGCCTCGATGAATACGTCGACTCTGTCCTCGGTGTGTCCGCAGGAATGGATCTGGCAGTAACGTCCCAGTTCATGCATGTGTCCGACGAGTTTCTTCATTCCCGGAAGGAATACGTCTCTTGCGATCTCATCGGAGAAGAAGGGATCCTTCTGGCTTCCCCAGTCGTCATGAAGGGTGAAACCGTCCACGCAGGGCCAGTACTCGACGACCTTGTCCACCACGGCGATACCAAGATCCGCCATCGCGTCCATATACTCCTTCAGGGCATCCCTCTGATCCTCATCCACGAGGGCCATGGCTGCGTTCATGAAGTCCATCAGGGAGATGAGTCTCTCAAAACCGAATCCGTTCACCGGGGTCATGTTCACCAGGAATCTCTGGTCCGCGGGATGCGCGTCCGCGTCCGCCGCCCAGTCCCACTGGCTGACATCGGGGATCTTTATTCCTTCTTTCCAGTCGTTGGCGTCCGTGAACCTCGGGCGTCCTTCCTGGGAGATGGTCCCGCCGACCTGCTCCACGAATACCCACTGAACGCCGAAATCGTCGATGTTTCCGCCGGGCTGGTTGATCCTGGAAAGATGCTCGTTATACAGCTGGCAGTTGATGCTGGACATGTCGTTGGCCGTGACCGCCCACATGGGCTTTTTGTCCCAGAAGAGGGAACGGGCATTCTCTCTGTAGGAAATCGGGGTATTGAACAGGGGGGTAGCGCCCCTCATGCCCTTCTTTTCATCGATAACCACCATTTCTCTCTCGGAGAAGGGTGTTTTCTTTCTGTCAAGTATCATTTTCTTCCTCCTGTTTTTCTCTGTGATTTACTGTAAAATCTGCTTATTGATTATATCAGATATTTAATTAGTTTTCAATATTATAATTCAGAATGAAAACCAAAAACAGGGGCAGCCGATAAAGTGGCTCTGTTGTGCCGATATTTTGTATAAACACTGATATACAGCATTTATTATCTTTTAATTTTGTTGACATATTTCAAAAAATATACTACACTTAAAATAATAGCAGAAGACCGACAGCTGACAGGAAGGACTGAAATGGGAAAGAAAGCGGATACTATAGACAGAATCCTTCATCAGGCAAGAATACTTTTCTGGAATGAGGGATACAGCAACGTAACGACCCAGAGGATAGCAGACAACGCGGGCATCACAAAGGGTCTTTTGACACACTATTTCCCGCGAAAAAGGGATATCGTGGCCGAGATCAATTTCAGGGATTTCTCCAGGGTATACTCCTATGCGTATGAGTGCACAGGCAATGACGCGTATCTGAGCTATATCATAACTCTGTACACGCTCAGAAGGGCTTTCTGCACCCAGCCGCAGCTCAGACAGATATCCGAGGAAGCCTTCGCCCGCAGGAACGGGGACGTTAACGTAAATGCCATCAGGGAACGGGACAGCGTCTACATCGAGATCATCAAGCAGTTCAACATCAATATGACCCTGGATGACATACATCATAAAATAATCATGTCGAACGGCGCCTCGTCCGCCCTGGCGGCCCACTATTATTCCGGGGAATCCGGTATGACCCTGGATGATTACCTGAGAAATTCCGTCATGATCTGCGGTGCCATGCTGGAGATACCCTACTTCATCCGCGTCAGTTACTATGACAACGCCATGAAGCTCATAAGCGGGGGCGCCATACCCGAATTCGACTATCTGAACAACAATTACTGATCAGTCAAAGCCCCGGAGGCTTCGATATATTTACGGGAGGATGCAATGAACAAAATACCCTTTGATGAAAAGGAGCTGGAAGTCGTAGGTATAAAGGAAAACGTCAGAGGCAATTTCCATATCTACAATACCCCCATCTCTTCGAAACAGAACTTCAGGCTCTGCTACGACACCAAATGTCCCATGTGGGAACCGGTGGCCAGAGGAATACCCAAGGACTTCACGCCCATGGTGATCCCCGACAACATAGCCCGGGCCTTCGTATACAGCGGAGAGAACTTCGCCAACAGAAAGGACGGAGGAGGCCCCGACATGTACGGCATGGTATGGGAGCTTGTGCCCACGGGCGGATGCATGATAAGACCGGGGACCCCTGCCCTGCTGGATGCCAACGACTGGAAGGAAGTCATCAAACTGCCCGACGTGGACAGCTGGGACTGGGAAGGATCGGTGAAGGCAAACGCCGAGTATCTCGAAGGCGGTGACTGGACCAACATGGTCATGCTCTCCGGCGCATGGTTCGAACGTCTCATCTCCTTCATGGACTTCGAGGGGGCCGTTCTGGCGCTGGTGGACGACGAACAGAAGGATGCCGTCAGGGAGCTCTTTTGCGCCACCACGGATATCCTCTGCAAGATAGTCGACAAGGTCGCGGAGTACTTCCCCACCGTCGACGCCATTACGGTGCATGATGACTGGGGCGGACAGGCGAACCCGTTCTTCTCCCAGGAGACCGCCATGGAGATGATAGTCCCCTACATGAGGAAGCTCACCGATCACGTCAGGGAAAAAGGCATGGTGGCGGTCCTGCATTCCTGCGGACACAATGAAGCCAGGATCGAATGCTACATAGCCGCCGGATGGCAGTCATGGAACCCCCAGGACATGAACGATACTCCGGCCCTGTACGATAAGTACGGCGATCAGATCATCCTCACGGTCAATGCCGAACTCAGCGACGATATGACCGAACAGGAGCAGATAGAAGCGGCCAGGGATTTCGCCCGCCGCTACTGCAGACCCGGCAAGCCCTCGATGGCGGCCTACGACCCGAAGTTCGTTGCCTTCGAGAAGGAACTCTACCGCTGCTCCCGTCTTGCGTACATGGGAGAAAGCTTCTGATCACGGCACAATTATTCTTTTTCTTTCCTTTTCTTTCGGAAATACCCGCAGGGACATCCTGCGGGTATTTTTTTATATACTGAATACAAACTCCGTGATATGCATTTT
>JAGACT010000199.1 GCA_017613995.1 Eubacteriaceae bacterium | reverse complement strand
CTGAGCGGCTCCGGTGATCATGTTCGTGATGTAGTCGGCGTGGCCCGGGCAGTCGCCGTGAGCGTAGTGACGCTTTGCGGTCTCGTACTCACCGTGTGCTGTGGAGATGGTGATTCCTCTTTCTCTCTCCTCGGGGGCCTTGTCGATGTTCTCGAATGCAACATACTCACCGGTGCCCAGTCTCTCGTGAAGCACCTTGGTGATGGCGGCGGTAAGGGTGGTCTTACCATGGTCTACGTGACCGATCGTACCGATGTTTACATGCGGCTTGGTTCTTTCGAAATGCTGTTTTGCCATTTGAAAAACTCCTTAATATATATTTGTTGGATTGTTGTTGTTATTTTCTGCCCATGAGCTTATCCATCAGTGACTGGGGGACCTGCTCATAGTGTGAAAACTGAAGAGTGTGTGTCGCTCTTCCCTGGGTCTTGGAACGCAGTGCCGTGGTGTACTGGAACGTTTCGGCCAGAGGTACGTATCCTCTGACGACCTGGGCTCCGCCCCTCGACTCCAGTCCTTCGATCCTGCCTCTTCTGGTATTCAGATCTCCGATCACGTCTCCCAGATATTCTTCGGGAACGATGATCTCTATCTTGAATATCGGTTCGATGAGGACGGGGCCGGCTTTCTTCGCTGCCTCCTTGAACGCCATTGCTCCGGCGATCTTGAAGGCCATCTCCGACGAGTCGACTTCATGAGCGGATCCGTCCACCAGGGCGACCTTTACGTCAAGGGTGGGATAGCCTGCGAGAACTCCGTTCTCCATGGCCTCCTGGATTCCCTTGTTGACCGGTTCGATGAACTCCTTGGGGATGACGCCTCCCACGATGCGGCTCTCGAACTCATAACCCTTGCCGGGTTCGTTGGGCTCGATCTCGATGGCGACGTCGGCGTACTGTCCCTTTCCTCCGGACTGCTTGACGTACCTTTCTCTGAAGGATGCGGCCTTTGTGATGGTCTCCTTGTAGGCGACCTGGGGACGTCCGACGTTTGCCTCCACCTTGAACTCTCTGAGCATGCGGTCCACGATGATCTCGAGATGCAGCTCGCCCATTCCCGAGATGATGGTCTGTCCCGTTTCCTCGTCGGTCTTGAACCTGAAGGTGGGATCCTCCTCGGCGAGCTTGAGCAGAGCGGATATCATCTTGTCCTCACCGGCCTTGGTCTTGGGCTCGATGGCCACGGATATGACCGGTTCGGGGAATTCCATGGATTCCAGGACGATGGGATCGTTTTCCGCGCACAGGGTGTCTCCCGTGGAGACTTCCTTAAGACCCACCAGAGCTACGATGTCTCCGGCGTATGCCTTGTCCAGGTCTGTCCTGTCATTGGCGTGCATCCTGAGGATGCGTCCGATGCGCTCCTTCTTTCCCTTTACGGGATTGAGGACATAGGATCCGGAATTGAGCACTCCGGAATAGATCCTGGTGAAGGCCAGCTTTCCCACGAAGGGGTCGGCCATGATCTTGAATGCCAGAGCCGTAAGGGGCGCTGAATCGTCCGCAGGCCTTTCGACCTGCTCTCCCGTGGACTTCTTTGTTCCCACCACGGGAGGTATATCAAGGGGAGAGGGGAGGAAATCGACTACTCCGTCGAGCACTTCCTGTACTCCCTTGTTCTTGAAGGATGATCCGCAGACTACGGGGATCAGCTCGTTCGCTATGCAGGCTTTCCTGAGGGCAGCCTTGATCTCTTCGGAAGATATTTCCTCTCCTCCGAGATACTTTTCCATTATGTTCTCGTCATAATCGGAAATTGCTTCGAGCATGCTGTCGCGGTATTCCTCGGACTCTTCTACCATATCGTCGGGTATGTCGGTCACGTCGATGACCTTTCCGAGATCATCCCTGAAGATATTTGCTTTCATCGCAATGAGGTCGACCATTCCGACGAATGAATCCTCCTTGCCGATGGGAAGCTGGATAGGTACCGGAACGGCTCCGAGACGCTCTCTGATCATGCTGACCACGTTGTAGAAATCCGCTCCCATGATGTCCATCTTGTTTACATACGCGATGCGGGGGACGTTGTACTTGTCAGCCTGTCTCCAAACGGTCTCGGACTGGGGCTCTACTCCGCCTTTGGCGCAGAATACTGCCACGGCCCCGTCCAGAACACGAAGTGAACGTTCTACCTCGACCGTGAAATCCACGTGTCCCGGTGTGTCGATGATGTTTATTGTGCATCCTTTCCACTGGGTCGTCGTGGCTGCGGAAGTTATGGTGATCCCTCTTTCCTGTTCCTGCTCCATCCAGTCCATCTGGGCTCCGCCTTCATGGGTCTCCACCGTCTTGCGGATCTTTCCCGAGTAGAAAAGGATCCTTTCGGTGGTGGTGGTCTTTCCGGCGTCGATATGAGCCATGATACCGATGTTTCTGGTGTTTTTCAGGGCTTCAGTTCTGTTCATCTTCTCCGTTTACCTTACCACTTGTAGTGTGCGAAAGCCTTGTTGGCTTCTGCCATTCTGTGGGTATCTTCCTTCTTCTTTACGGATGCTCCGGTATTGTTGAGTGCATCCATCAGTTCTCCTGCGAGACGCTCCTTCATGGTGCGTTCGCTGCGCTTTCTTGCGTTGGCGGTGAGCCATCTGAGTCCCAGGGTCTGTCTTCTTGCGGGTGAGACCTCGAGAGGAACCTGATAGGTTGAACCACCGACTCTTCTGGATTTTGTTTCCAGAACGGGCATGATGTTGTTGAGCGCTTCGGTGAAAGCGGCAAGGGGCTCCTTGCCGGTCTTGGCGGCAACGATATCAAATGCTCCGTATACTATCTGCTGCGCAGTACCCTTCTTGCCGTCAAGCATGATGTTGTTGATGAGCTTTGTCACCACGGTGCTTGAGTAGATAGGATCTGGCAGTACTTCTCTTTTAGGTACCGGTCCTTTTCTTGGCACGTTACTTCCCTCCTATTAAACATAATTTTCATCGGTACTCGACAGTGTTCCAACTGCCGTCTGTGCATTTATCTATACGATCATACACATTAATCAAAGTTAATCTTACTTCTTAACTTTAGGTCTCTTGGCACCGTACTTGCTGCGGGCCTTAAGTCTGTTGGCTACGCCCGCCGTATCCAGTGCGCCACGGATAATCTTGTAACGAACACCGGGCAGGTCTCTGACCCTTCCGCCCTTGATCATTACCACGCTGTGTTCCTGGAGGTTGTGTCCGATTCCGGGAATGTAGGCGGTGACTTCGAATCCGTTTGTCAGTCTGACTCTGGCGATCTTTCTCATTGCAGAGTTAGGCTTCTTGGGGGTCGCGGTCCTGACGACTGTGCAGACTCCGCGCTTCTGGGGATTTGCCTTCAGAGCGGGTGTCTTTGTCTTTGAGACCAGGTCATGTCTGCCCTTCCTGACGATCTGATTAATGGTCGGCATCATATTCTCCTTTCATTTGGTTCTATCCGGTACAGGGCGCATTAAAAAAACACACCGCTTCACACGGACTCTGCTATTCTATCATTTCATGTATGTTCTGTCAATCAATTTTTTCTCAAAATACCGTTGATTCATCATGTTTTTTTGCTCTGATCGCTCTCCCTGCCGAATATGGGATTGTATGGGCCGGAGGGATAATGTATAATGTTGTGTATCATTCATTTTTCTATGAAAGGAAAGTCCCCGATGTTTTCGAAAAGAACTGACGGAAGGCAGATAAAAGGCCTTGATCCGATATTCAGAATGATCCCCTACATCATGAAGACCAGAGCGGAATCCCAGGTGATGGTCAAACAGGATTTCAGATGCGAGGTATTCGACGGGTACATAAAAAGCAAACGCGCCGAAGGGCACGATCTTTCGTACATGAGCATCCTGATCGCCGCCTACGTCAGGCTCCTGACCCAGCGCCCCCAGCTGAACCGTTTCGTGGTCAACGGGAGGATATACGCCCGCTACGGGTATGAAGTGGTCTTCGTGGTGAAAAAATCCCTTACCGACGATTCCGACGAGATGCTCCTCAAGCTTCATTTCGACGGTACCGAAAACATCTTTGAGATCAATGACATGATCACCAACGAGGTGAAGCTCATCAGGAACGGCCAGGCGGACAACCTTACCGACAAGCTGGCAAAGCTCTTCATGAAGCAGCCCAATCCATTGATAAAGGGAGACGTGAGATTCGTGATGAAGCTTGACGACTGGAACATGATGCCCCGATCCGTGATCGAGGCGAGCCCCTTCCACTGCAGCATGTTTCTGACCAACGTCAAATCCATCAAGCTCAACTACATCTACCACCACCTGTACAACTTCGGCACCGCCAGCGTGTTCCTTTCCCTGGGGAAGAGCAACGACCGGGTGTCCCTGAACAGGCAGAGCGAACCGGAGAGCGAGAAGGTGTTTACCCTGGGCTGCGTGCTGGACGAACGCATCTGCGACGGACTTTACCTGTCCCGGAGCCTGATGCTGCTGGAAAAGTACATGAACGATCCTTCTCTTTTAGAGGAGAACCTGACGGAGGAACAGATAGTCAGGGATATAGACTGACACACGTGCACACTCATCAGCGCGGGAGCCGCCTCACCGGGCG
>JAGACT010000198.1 GCA_017613995.1 Eubacteriaceae bacterium | reverse complement strand
CGTAGCTCAGGGCCGCGTCGTTCAGCTTGAGCTTGGCCAGGGCCTCCTTCAGATCCTGGTAATGGCTGCCGTCCGCGGGGTACACACCGCAGAACACCATGGGGCTGACTTCCTTGTAGCCCGGCAGGGGCTCGGCGGCCTTCCTCTTCGCGTTGGTGATGGTATCACCGACCCTGGTGTCCTCCACGTTCTTGATGGAAGCGGTGATGTAGCCCACCTCTCCGCTGGAGTGCTGTTCCACGCTCTTCAGAACGTCCGTGAAGACCCCGACTTCGTCCACCTCGAAGGTCTTCTTCGTGGCCATGAAGTATATCTGGTCCCCCCTGCGCACGGTGCCGTCCATGATCCTGACGGAGCAGATCACTCCGCGGTACGGATCGTAGTAGCTGTCGAAAATGAGGGCCCTGAGGGGCTCGCCGTCCCGGTCCTCGGGGGCGGGGATCTCGGAGACTATGGCCTCCAGTACCTGGTCGATGTTGATTCCCTCCTTGGCGCTGATGCGGGGGGCGTCCTCCGCCGGAAGGCCTATGAAGTCCTCGATCTCCCTGACCGCCATGTCGGGATCCGCGCTGGGCAGATCGATCTTGTTGATGACGGGCACGATCTCCAGATCGTTGTCCAGGGCAAGGTACAGGTTCGCCAGGGTCTGGGCCTGGATTCCCTGGGTGGCGTCCACGATAAGGACCGCTCCCTCGCAGGCGGCCAGGGAACGGGACACCTCGTATGTGAAGTCCACGTGGCCCGGGGTGTCGATAAGGTTCAGGATGTATTCCTTTCCGTCCCTGGCGTCGTACACCAGTCTCACGGCCTGGAGCTTTATGGTGATGCCCCTCTCCTGCTCGATATCCATCTTGTCCAGCATCTGGGGCGTGATGTCCCTCTTCGATACCAGTCCCGTCATCTCGATGAGGCGGTCCGCAAGGGTGGACTTGCCGTGGTCTATGTGGGCTATAATGCTGAAATTTCTGATCAACTCGTGTTTGTTTGACATATATTCTCCGTTTATCTTTTTGTGCCGCCGGCCATGCCCCTGGCTATGTCGCTTCTGAAATACATGCCGGGGAAGGACATGGTGGATATCGCATTGTATACGGCGGATCTGGCAGTCTCCAGTTTTTTCGCGGCGCTGCATATGACCACTACCTTGCGGCCGCTGGCCATCAGCCCTTCCTCGGTCTCCACGGTGTGGCTGTGATATATGCTCACCCCGCCTTCGGTAGGCAGCACGAGCTTCTGGGGCTCGGTTATCCTTCTGGAACAGATTATCATCGCGCTGACGGAGCACAGGGAATTGAATACGGGGCGGGAGGAGCCCGCCAGGCCGTCGGAGGCGCTCAGCATCAGAGACAGCAGATCGCTGTCCAGTCTCTTGAGGATCGCCGAGAACACCGCGCCGGACACATGCATGTCGAAGCCCCGGAACACCGGAGAATCGGCACTTCCCGAGATCTTCAGCCCCATCATGCCGCTGAGGAAGATGTCGCTGCGGCGGAGGGCCCTCATCAGGGGTTCCGTGATAAGGCTTCTGAGGCGGGACTCGGGATAGAAGTTCACCGACGGGGAGCACACAGCCCCCATGCTTCCGGAGGAGGGGCCTTCGTTGTTGTCGAAAAGCGTGTCGTATGAGACGGTCTGCGGAAAGATGAGCATGTCCCTGCCGTCGGCGAGACACAGTATCCTGCTCACCTCCCCCTCCGTGGAGAGGTCATAGGATATCCCTGCGTCCTCGCAGATCGCGGAGGTCTTCTCCGCATGCAGCAGGCTCCTGACCGTTTCCGCCCCGGGGGCAAGGATCTTCAGTCCGCTTCCCTCGAAGCGGGCCGCTATGTCGTTCTGGATGGGCACGTGGGAGCACGTGAAGGTGAACGCGATACCCTCCCTGAGGGCAAAATCACACAGAGCCTGTGTGTCCTTCGGAGAGATGTCCACACAGGTGGCGACGGACGCGATCCCCGCGTTGCCGGGGGCGCAGTATATCTCGTCGCACAGTTCGCTTTTTCTGAATGCCTCGATGACGGCATGCTCGCAGCTTCCGCTTCCCACTACCAGTATCTTCATATTCTGATTATATCATATCCTTCGTGATGATACGCAGAAATGCTCCCGCATATGGGGAATAAAGGAGGAGCCCTTCCGGGCTCCTCCTGAATAAAATATGTTTCGGATCATTTCATCAGCTCGCAGATGCGGTCCGCCAGGGCCACGGGATCGTCCACGGGCATCCCCTCTATAAGGGAAGCCATGTCGTAGAGAAGCCCGCTGTACTCCTCTATCCTTGTGTCGGAGGGGTCTGCGGAGTAGATCGCCTTCAGGGTGGTGAACACCCTGTGCTGGGGATTCAGTTCCAGGATCCTGTCGGCTCTGATCTTCTCGGCGTTGGGGATGGCGTTGAGGACCTTTTCCATCTCCATGCTTATCCCGCTGCCGCTGGAGAAGCATACCGCGTGGCTCCTGAGCTTGGAGGAGAGCCTCACTTCCTTGACTTTGTCCCCGAGGTACTCCTTCATCCTATCCAGCAGCTCCCTGTTTTCGGTCTGTTCCGTCTCCAGGGCGCTCTTCTCCTCCTCGGTCTCCTCGAGCCCGAGATCGGTGTCGTTGACGGAGACCAGGTTCTTCTCATCCACCTGGATCAGGGTCTTGAAGGTGAACTCGTCTATGTCGTCGGTGCAGTAGAGGATCTCGTATCCCTTTTCCCTGAGCATCTCGGTCTGGGGCAGGGTGTCGATCTTCTCGATGCTCTCGCCGCAGGCGTAGTAGATGTTCTTCTGATCCGGCTTCATCCTCCCTATATACTCCTTGAAGGTGACGGGTTCCTTCTCGGTGGAGGAATAGAACATCAGAAGATCCTCCAGCATGTCGCGGTGGGTGCCGTAGTCGCTGTAGACGCCGTACTTGAGCTGCAGACCGAACTCGGAATAGAACTTTTTGTAATCTTCCCTTTCGTTCGCCAGCATGCTCTCCAGTTCGCTCTTGATCTTCTTTTCTATCCTGACGGCGATGGCCTTGAGCTGGCGGTCATGCTGCAGCATTTCCCTGGAAATATTCAGGGACAAATCCGGCGTGTCCACCAGGCCCCTGACGAAGCTGAAGTAGTCCGGCAGCAGGTCCGCGCACTTTTCCATGATAAGGACTCCGCTGGAATACAGGGCCAGACCTTTTTCATAGGCCTTCGAGTAATAGTTGAAGGGAGCCTTCGAGGGAATGTACATGAGGGCGTTGTAGTTCAGTCCTCCCTCTATGTTTGCGTGGATCACCTTCAGGGGATCGTTCCAGTCGTAGAACTTGTCGCGGTAGAACTGATCGTACTCCTCCTTGGTGACCTGGGCCTTCGGGCGCTTCCAGATGGGGACCATGCTGTTGATGGTCTCGTCCTCGTAGTAATGTTCGTACTGGGGCGTATAATTCGGATCGGCCTTCTCCTCCTCGGCGGCCTCGATCTCCCTGTGCTTCTCCACCTGCATGATGATGGGATAGCGCACGTAATCCGAATAGTGGGTGATCAGCTGCCTGAGCCTGTATTCGTTAAGATAGTCGGAGTACTTCTCGTCTTCGGTGTCCTCCTTGAGCTTCAGGATCACGTCGGTGCCCCGGGAATCCTTCACGGTCTCCTTTACCGTATATCCGTCCGCACCGTTGGACTCCCAGATGAATGCCTCCCCGCTGCCGTAGGCGCGGGAGATCACTTTGACGTTGTCCGACACCATGAACGCGGAATAGAAGCCTACTCCGAACTGACCGATGATGTCGATATCCTCCGTCTCCTCCATGCCCTTCTTGAAATCCAGGGATCCGCTCCTGGCGATGGTGCCCAGGTTCTCCTCCAGCTCCTTCTCTCCCATTCCTATGCCGTTGTCGCTGACGGTAATGGTGCGTTCGTCGCGGTCGAAGGCGATTCTGATGGCGAAGTCGCTGCGGTCCATTCCGGAGATGCCCTCCGTCAGGCTCCTGAAATAGAGTTTGTCTATGGCGTCGGAGGCGTTGGAGATAAGTTCCCTGAGGAAGATCTCCTTATTGGTATAGATCGAATTGATCATGAGATCCAGAAGTTTCTTTGATTCTGCCTTGAACTGTTTTTTGGCCATTTTTGTATCTTCCTTTCATTGATCATTGCTTCTGCATTTTAGCACTCAACATACATGAGTGCTAAAAATTATTATAGTCCCCTTTGAGCGCAAATCAATAGCTTCGGGAATTTTTCATAATGTTTTAACCAAACGGGCAATAAAAAAGCCCGCGGGACTTCCCGCGGGGCTTCATCAGCGTTTTTCCGCATCCTCTATGATCTCCGTCAGTTTCTGCAGGTACCCTCTGAGGGTGCTGTCCCTGAAGTTCGACATCCTGCTCACGAGGGAACTGAGTCTCGAGATGGCCTGCCGGATCAGATCGATGGTGGTCCTGTCGGAGCTCACCGTGATGGTCTCGTTCTCCAGCGCGACGCCCTCCGGAGCCGACACGAAGGCATCCTTCAGCAGGTCGTAGACCGTTCCGCTGTAGGGAACGTATGCCCTGTAGCCCTCCTCGGTGAGCCTCTTTCTCAGCGCCGAACTGTTCTCGTCGTCACCGTGGTTTATGAAGATCCTCTGGGGCATCTGTCCGATATCCTTTACCCACTGTACCAGGTGGGGACTGTCCGCATGGCCGCTGACGGCGGGCAGCATGGCTATCTCGCAGTTGACGGCTATGCTCTCACCGAACAGGGTCACGCTGTCGGCTCCGTCCTCGATCCTTCTTCCCAGGGTGCCCACGGACTGGTATCCGACGAAGAGCACCGTGGAAGCCTGGTTCCACAGGTTATGCTTCAGATGGTGCCTGATCCTTCCCGCGTCGCACATGCCGGCGGAGGAGATGATGACCTTCGGGACGGGATCCGTGTTGAGCGCTTTCGATTCGTCCACGCTCTGGGTGGTGCGCAGCCCGTCGAAGATTATGGGGTTGATGCCGGCGTCCAGCAGTTCCAGGGCCTCCTCGTCGAGGCAGCTGCGGGAGCATTCCATGAATATCTCCGTGGCCTGCACCGACAGGGGGCTGTCCACGTACACCTCGAAACCGTCATGGTTCCTGACCAAACCCTCCGATTTGATCTGCCTTATGTAATACAGGATATCCTGGGTGCGGCCCACGGCAAAGGACGGTATGATAACGTTGCCTCCCCGGTCCAGGGTGCGCTGGATGACGTCCGCCAGGGTGCGCACCGGGTCCGCATCGGAGGCGTACTGATGTATCCTGGCACCGTAAGTGGATTCTATGACAAGGTAATCGGCCCCGTCAACGGTCTGGGGATCCTTGATGATCGGCTGGTCGATGTTTCCCACGTCTCCGCTGAATACCACCTTCCTGGATTCGTTTCCTTCCGTCAGGAACAGCTCCGCCGCGGCGCTTCCCAGAAGATGGCCCACGTCCGTGAAGCGCACCTGTGCTCCCTCGAAGATGGGGCATATCTCGCCGTATTCCACCGGATAAAACAGCTCCAGCGCCCCTTCGGCGTCCTGCATCCCGTATTCGGGTTCCACCTCCCGCCGGCCGGCCCTCTGGGCCTTCCTGGAGGCGTATTCCGCTTCGGTCTCCTTGATGTGGGCACAGTCCCTCAGCATTATCTCGCAGAGTTTTTTCGTGTCCGGCGTGGTATATATGTTCCCCCTGAATCCCTTTCTGTACAGAAGGGGGATGTTCCCGGAATGGTCCACATGGGCATGGGTCAGCACCATGGCCTCGATCTTCGAGGGATCCACCTCCAGCGGTGCGTTCTCGTAAACGTTCTTTCCCTGCTCCATTCCGCAGTCAACCATTATGTATCTGCCCCCGAGCTCCACCAGGTTCATGCTCCCGGTGACTTCATGGGCAGCTCCGATAAATGTCAGTCTCATTTATTACACCTCGAAAGAATTATATCACAAAGCTCCGCGGTGCCAAACAACTCGGTTTGACAGAATCTTCGGCTGGTTATATAATGTAACAGAGGAAAATGCAATGAACGTTCTTGTCATCGAGGATGAAGTCAATATCGCCAAACCTCTGTGCAGGATGCTGGAAAAAAACAACATCACCGCGGAGAGCGTGAACGACGGCCTTTCGGGATACCTGCAGGCCCGCCGAAGCACCTATGACGTCATAGTGCTGGACATTATGCTTCCCGAAATGGACGGCCTCAGCGTGCTGAAAAAGCTCCGGGAGGAAAGCGTCTTCACCCCCATACTGCTCCTCACCGCCAAGGATTCCACGGAAGACAAGGTGAGGGGGCTGGAGCTGGGGGCGGACGACTATCTCACCAAGCCCTTTGCCATGGACGAGTTCATCGCCAGGGTAAAGGCCCTGGGCCGCAGACAGGTCGCC
Source organism: Eubacteriaceae bacterium (assembly GCA_017613995.1). GTDB lineage: Bacteria > Bacillota > Clostridia > Eubacteriales > Anaerofustaceae > RUG14186. The sequence continues at coordinate 7,875 of JAGACT010000198.1, read as the reverse complement.
GTGTTCACCTCCCGCACCATAGGCGCGGGGGACATCATGCTGGACACCGCCACCGCCACCCTTACCGTGGGAGAGCATTCGGAAGTGCTCCCCTCCAAGGAGGCACGGATGCTGGAGATACTCCTGAAGAACAAGGGAGCCATCGTGTCCAAGGACTACCTTCTTGACAAGGTCTGGGGGCTGGACAGCGAAGCCACCGACAATACCGTCGAGATCTACATGCATTACCTGAGAAAAAAGATCTCCGGAAGCGAAAGCGTCAGGATCACCACCCGGCGCAATCTCGGTTACATACTGGAGGAAGACTGATGCTCAGAAAGATGAAGCTCAGGCTCACTCTGATGAATTCCGCCGTGTTCCTGGCCATACTTGCGTCCATAGTGATCTTCGTTTTCATTTCATTCCAGGTCCAGGCCACGGAAAGCGCCGACAACGAGCTGATGAACGACGCCTACATGCTCAAGCGCTACGTTTCCCTTTTCGAGAACCAGGGAGGGTCCCAGGGCGAACTGGGAGAGGAATACAACGACTTCAAGGCGAGATTGAATTCCACCAACATAAGCTACGGCATCTGGGACGTTTCCGGACACTCGTATATATACGTAAGCAGCTATTCCCTGCCCCTGGATCCACTGGCGGCCATCCGGAGCCTCATATTCGCGGAGGACAGCAGGGCGGTCAGGGAGAGCCAGGAATCCGACGGTACCTACTACCTGCATCTGTACCGCTACGGGGACATCAACATAAGGGTGTGCACCACCATAGCGGTGACGGATTCGGGACAGATGCGCATCATCCAGACCATCCAGAACATGCATTACCAGGACAACATGAACCAGACGTTCCGCCGCACCATGCTGCTGGCCATCATGCTGGGATTCCTGCTGTCCCTGGTCACGGGCTACTTCATCGCCGGCAGATCCATGAAGCCGGTGGAAGTTAGCATGCAGCAGCAGAAGGAATTCATAGCGGACGCGTCCCATGAGCTAAGGACCCCGATCACCATCATGCGCACCAACCTGGACGTGGCCCGATCCTGTCCGGACGATCCCGTGTCGGAGCAGATGGAATGGATCGATTCCGCCTACAGGGAAACGGAGCACATGCAGCTTCTGGTGGACAACCTGCTGCAGATAGCGAAATCCGACGCAGGCAGCGACGACCTTTCCATGCAGCAGTTCTTCGCCTACAGGCTGTGCCGGGACGTCAGGGACCGCTTCGTTCCCATAGCCGACCGCAAGGGCATACGGCTGTGGTTCGACGACAAGGCATCCGATTCGGTGATACTCACCGCGGACTACAACAAAATGGTACAGCTCCTGTCCATCGTCCTGGACAACGCCATCAAATATTCCTCCTCCGGGCAGGACATCAGGATGACCCTGAGGCGCTCGGGACAGAAGGCGGTCATAGAGGTGGCGGACCACGGCATAGGGATAGACCGCAGCGAACTGGACAACATCTTCAACCGCTTCTACCGCACCGACAAGGCCCGCAGCCGCAAGGAAGGCGGGAGCGGTCTGGGACTGGCCATAGCAAAGCAGATCACGGAGGCCCACGGGGGCACCATAACGGCGGACAGCGTGAAAGGCAGGGGCACAACCATAACCATCACGCTGCCGGCAACCTAATCATTCTAAGGGAGGACACTATGAAGAAAGCAGGAATAATACTCGACAGGGATTACAAAGTCGGGAAGATCGATCCCCGCATCTACGGCTCGTTCATCGAGCATCTGGGCAGAGCGGTCTACGGAGGCATCTACGAACCGGGGCACCCCGAAGCGGACGAACTGGGATTCCGCAGGGACGTGATGAAGCTCGTGAAGGAGCTGGGAGTCCCGGTGGTCAGATATCCGGGAGGAAATTTCGTCTCCGGATTCAACTGGGAGGATTCCGTCGGGGATCGCAGCTCCCGTCCCAAGAGGCTGGATCTGGCCTGGTTCACCACAGAGACCAACGAGGTGGGACTGCATGAATTCGTCTCCTGGGCCCAGAAGGCGGGAAGCCAGGTGATGTACGCGATCAACCTGGGCACCAGGGGCCCGGAATCGGCCAGGGACATAGTCGAATATGCCAACCATCCCTCGGGAAGCAAGTTCTCGGACATGAGGATCGCCAACGGAGCGAAGGACCCCTTCGGCATCAAGCTTTGGTGCCTGGGCAACGAGATGGACGGTCCCTGGCAGATGGGACAGAAGAGCGCTGCCGAATACGGCCACGTGGCCAACGAGGCCTCCAAGATGATGAAGTGGGTGGATCCCACCATCGAAACGGTGGCCTGCGGCTCCTCCAGCTCCGAGATGCCCACCTTCGGAAAGTGGGAATACCAGATGCTGGAGCAGTGCTATGACAGCGTGGACTACGTATCCCTGCACCGCTACTACGGGAACCCCACCGGGGACACCCCGGGATTTCTGGCCCGCAGCATGGACATGGACGAATTCATCTCCACCGTCGTATCCATATGTGACGCCGTTAAGGGCACCAGGCACTCGAAAAAAACGATCAATCTGTCCTTCGACGAGTGGAACGTATGGTATCACTCCAAGGAGCAGGACCGGGAGATCCACAGGAGGGACCGCTGGGGCAGAGCCCTCCCCCTGCTGGAGGACATCTACAATTTCGAGGACGCCCTTCTGGCGGGCAGCATCCTGATCACCCTTCTGAGGCATGCCGACAGGGTGAAGATCGCCTGCCTCGCCCAGCTGGTCAACGTCATAGCGCCCATTATGACAAGAAACGGCGGAGGCGCCTGGGCCCAGACCATCTACTATCCCTTCATGCACGCCTCCCGCTACTGCCGCGGCACGTCCCTCGTGACCCTTACGGACAGCCCCGTCTACGACTGTTCGGACTATGAGAACGTGCCCCTTATCGACGCCACCGCCACCCTCTCCGACGACGGGGACGTGACGCTCCTGTGCGTCAACAGGGACATGAAGGAGGACTTCGAGCTCACGGTGGATCTGAGGAGCTTCGGGCAGATGCGCATGGAGGAACACATCATGATGCATCACGACGACGTGAAGGCGGTGAACACCGAGGAGGATCCCCGCAACGTATATCCCGCGGCGGGCCCCGGAGGAAAGATTGATGAGGGAAAGGCCGTTATCCGGATACCGGCCTTGAGCTGGAACGTCATCAGGTTCAAAAAGATCTGAGCCGGCAGCAGTATCACGGCACATAAAAACGGAGAGGCATTACGGCCTCTCCGATTCTTTTTTCCGATTATTCCGGATAGACCATGGTGGTCTCATCCAGGTTCCGCAGAACTTCAAGGTATTCCTTCGCCCTGTCCCGGGTCCCTTCCATGGAAAGATCCCTGAAATTTCCGCATTCCATCTCGCTCTGTCCGGGAACAGTGCCTTCCCAGGAGACTATGAACTCGAACATCTCCGTGATTATATCCGACACGTCCTCGCTCTCCAGGTCCCCGAAGAAAACCGCATAGAATCCCGTGCGGCATCCCATGGGTCCGAAGTAGACGGTGGACTCGCTGGTGCGGGGGTCGTTTCTCAGAAACGTCGCGCCCAGGTGCTCGATGGTATGGGCCTCCGTGGTGGTGAGGTAGTCGCCCGCGTTGGGCTTTTTCATCCTGATGTCAAAGGTGGTCACCACTGCGTCGCGGAAGCTGTCGCGGCGGCTGACGTAAAGCCCCGGCAGGAGCCTCACGTGGTCCACATTGAAGCTTGCGATCCTCTCCATTTACTTTGCCAGGCCCTTAAGCGCCTCCAGCACCTCGATGGGCAGCGCGAAGACAACGGTGTTCGACTGGTCTGAGCTCAGATCGTTGATGGTCTCGAGAGTTCTCAGATGCAGCGCTCCGGCCTTGGATGACATGATCTCGGCTGCCTTGGCCAGGTTCTCGGCGGCTTCGACTTCACCGACGGACTTGGTGATGACAGCCAGCTTTTCTCTCTCGGCCTCTGCCACTCTTGCCATGACTCTCTTCATGTCGTCGGGAAGGATGATGTCCTTGAGCTCCACGTTCTCGACCTTGATGCCCCATACGTCGGTCTCGATGTCCAGGATGGTCCTGAGGTTCTGGGAGATGCTCTCACGGTTGGTGAGCAGCTCGTCCAGAGTGAACTGACCCACGGTGTTGCGCATGGTGGTCTGGGACAGCTGGCTTACGGCATACACGTAATTCTCAACTTCCAGCACGGCCTTGGCGGAATCGAAGACTCTGTAGTAGACGACCGCGTTGATCTTGATGGAAACGTTGTCCTTCGTCAGAGCGTCCTGTTCGGGAACGTCGGTGACCTCGTACGGATGTCCACCTTCTTGCAGGTCTGGACGATGGGCAGAACGATGTTCAGACCAGGGGTAAGGATCCTTGAAAAACGTCCGAATGTGAAAAGAACGCCTCTCTGATATTCGTTTATCTGCTTAATCGACAGAATGATCAGAATAAGGACGATTACTAAAATCGGTATCAATGCGACCATTGATGCTTCCTCCTTTGGGATATATATTTTTTCTGTTTAAAGTATACCACAACACTGGGTGGAGGTTAATTAAAAAACGATTAATGTGGTACAATGTTTACTGCGGACAATATAAGATATAGACAGAAAAAAAGGAGGAAATCCGTATGTTGATAGCAATCATTGTCATAGCCGCCATAGCGGCAGGCTGGGGGATCTCCCAGTACAATTCCCTGGTGGGAATGAGAGCCCTCGTGGAGGAAGCGTATTCCACGATGGACGTTTACCTGAAGAAGCGCAGCGACCTTATCCCCAACCTGGTGGAGACGGTAAAGGGCTACATGACCCATGAGGAAGAGACCCTCGCGAAGGTCATCGAGCTTCGCAACAGCGCCGTTTCCGCGAGCCGTCAGGATTCGCCCGAAGCGGAGGCCGCCCTCAGCGAAGGCATCGGCAGGCTGTTCGCTCTCGCGGAGAACTATCCCGAGCTGAAGGCGGACACCCAGTTCACCGCTCTCCAGGAGAATCTCAGGGGCATCGAGGACGAGATATCCCAGTCCAGGAAGTACTACAACGGTGCGGTGCGCAACTTCAACACCGCGATCACCCGCTTCCCCGCCAGCATGATAGCGTCCAGGAAAGGCTTCTACGAATACGCCTATTACCAGACGGACGAAGCGTCCCGCGAAAACGTAAAGGTGTCCTTCTGATGAGACGCACCGGAAAAGCTCTGCTGCTGATCCCGGTGCTTCTGCTCACGCTGGCCGTCCTTGCCGTCTCCGCCATGGCGGAAAACGGCGGGGGCTATACCACCTATGACGACGGGTACTACATCAAGGACTATCAGGTGGACGTCACTGTCAATTCCGACAGGTCCTACGACATAACCGAGACCCTGACCGTCCATTTCAGCGAGCCCCGTCACGGGATCAAGAGGAACATTCCCACGTGGGCGGAGCTGGAGAGGGAAGTCAGGCTGCTGAACGTCAGCGTGGAAGGGGCGGAATACACCTACGACGGATACGGTGAGATAAAGATCGGCTCCGCGGACTTCACCGTGACCGGGGACATCACGTATGTTATCCGCTACACCCTGTGGCACTACGCCGACGAAGAGCCCGACGCGGACTATGTCTATCTGAACCTGATAGGCACCGAATGGAACACCTACACCGAACATTACGGCGCCACCCTGAAGCTCCCCGACGGCAGCAGAGTCAAAGACATCAATCTCACCGGGGGCTACTACGGCAGCACCGGCAGCATCGCCCAGTATACCTACAGCGAATCATCCAATGTCATTACCGTCTTCTCGGAGAGGGGACTCAACGCCTACGAGGGCGTGACCATAAACGTCGCGCTGGAGGAAGGAGCCTTCAGCGACGCCCAGGTCTGGGTGCCGGAGCTGGAGATGCTCTCCCAGAACATAAGCATGGAGCTGGACGACCGCGCTGTGCTGAGGGTCACCGAAGAAGTGAGCGTGAAGGTCAACAAGGACTGCGGCTATATGTTTTCCCTCTCGTCCTACAGCGAACAGGATTACATCTCCGGGGTGTACTACACCCTGCACCTGCCCGACGGATCCACCCGAAGGGGAACGGATGACACGGCGTACGTGAACCTGCACGACTTCGAGGGCATGACGGCCACGTTCTCCATAGAGTTCGAAAAGCACTACAACGTCAGGGACGGACAGGAAAGCCTTGAGATCAGCCAGAACCTGTTCAGCGGTTCCGACAGCATCATACCCTGCCGCACCGTGATCGAGGCTAAAATGCCCTTCACGATAAACGTTAGGGGGCTGTACACCAACGATTACGGTTCCAACAGAAGGCAGGACTACGAGGTGGAGATGACTGACGGAGGTTTCGTCATCACGGTGGATCCTTACCGCAACAATACCCAGGACATAGTCCTGGAGGCGGTGATCACCGAAGCCGACTTCGTAAAGGACATGCCCAGGCTGGGCATATTCACGCCGCTGTACGCCCTGATAGCGGCCGCGGCTGCATTCGCCGCGGGTATGAGCGGTCCCCGCAGGCCCTTCAACCCCGTTCCCGAATTCTATCCCCCGGACGATCTTACGCCTCCGGAAATGGGATATATAATCAACAACGAGGCCAGGGACCGCGACATGGTATCCATGATCTACTACTGGGCCTCGAAGAGGCTTCTGAGGCTGACGTTCCTGGGGAACGACGACTTCACCCTCAACCGCACCGGCCTGGACAGCACCTATGACTTCAAGAGCTTCGAGCGCTCCCTGTTCGAAGGACTCTGGAAAAAGAAGAACCCGGACGAGACCCGCAAGAAGGATCTAAAGAACTCCTACTACATGAAGCTGGATGAGGCATCCAAGAAGCTGGTGGCCAGCTACGGAGGCACCGACTCACTGCTGGACAAGAGGTCGATGCTGCTGGCGGACATCATGACCAGATGGATCCCCGAAGCATTCATCGCCGCCAGCGTGGCGTTCTGCTACCGCGGCATGTACGACGACGACCGTTACACGGCGGTGCTGGGAGCGGTCATAACGATCCTTTTCATCAAGGGACTGTACAAGAGCGCGAAGAGGCGCTGGATACAGGGAACTACCGGGAAGACCGACCTGCCCTCCATGGTCTGGAGCGCCCTGAGGATCATTCTGTGCTCCCTGTTCTATGCGGCCAGCGTGGGCGGATACATGGCGAACAACTACGTCAGCGGAGCTGCCGGACTGCTCATTGCCATGGTGCCCCTCCTGTACGCGAAGATCGCCCGGCGTTCTGATTTCGGATATACCCTCAGGGAAAAGGTGGAGGGCTTCAGGATGTTCCTCGAGACGGCCGAAAAGCCCCGTCTGGAAATGCTCCTGGAATCAAATCCCGATTATTTTTACGATATACTCCCCTATGCCCAGGTGCTGGGGGTAACCAAACAGTGGACGAAGAAGTTCGACGGCCTGATCATAAGAGAGCCCCAGTGGCTCGACAACCGCAGCGGCCACATGTTCACCTACAGTGATTACGCGTCCATGAACCACGCGGTCACGGATTCCATGACCAGCCGCCCCTCATCTTCCGGAGGGGGAGGCTACTCTTCCGGCGGAGGCGGTTTCTCCTCCGGCGGCGGCGGAAGCTTCTCGTCCGGGGGCTTCTCCGGCGGCGGAAGCGGCGGCGGCGGCGGAAGCAGCTGGTAACAAATTCATACAAAAATGGCGGAGTCCCTCCGCCATTTTTTGTACACCCCCCCCGCCTCATCGTGTTTCAGGAACGGCCATACAATATTCCCGGGGCGCCCGGGGCCCTAAAAAATAGCATATCTACGCTTTTTTGCCTAAAAGAAAATTCAGTGAACTACCCGCCACCTGCTCACGCTGAGGTGGGGGCTTCGAGGTCAGAAATACTGACCTCTCTTTTTTACCCTGCTATGCCGGTTGCTCCGACAAGATAAGGGGTCTATCCCCG